>JBQTJP010000106.1:0-12643 GCA_052386995.1 Armatimonadota bacterium | reverse complement strand
CTGACTTGACAGACGTTTCCCTTAGGCGAGATAATCGCGTTGCCAGCAGATGTTGGACCATCGGACCAATTTGGAGCGGATGGCTCAGCAAACCACTGCGCATATCAGAGACTCGCTCGGCCCCGTGCGCCGCACGAAGGTGTACGAGGAGGTCGCCGCGCGCATCCGACGCTTGATTTCCGATGGGCGTCTCAAGCCCGGCGACAAGCTGCCGCCCGAGCGCGAGTTGGCCTCGGCCCTCGGAGTCAGCCGCACGTCCATTCGCGATGCGATCCGAACATTGCAGGCCGCGGGCCTGCTCGAACCCCGCCAGGGTGAGGGCACAGTCATCCGAGAGCTCTCAACCGATGCGGTCGTAGGGCCCATCGCCTCAGCACTGCTGGCGCGCCGGGATCTCCTGGCCGACCTCATGGCCGTCCGCAAGATGATCGAGCCTGCCATGGCCCGCGAAGCCGCCCGCCACGCCAGGCCCGATGAGGTCCGCCAGATGGAGGCGATCCTCACCCGACAGGCCGCGCGGTTGGAGGCCGGCGGACTCGCCATCGAAGAAGACAGCGCGTTCCACGACATGATCGCCCGCGCATCGCGTAACCAGGTGGTGCCCAAAGTGCTCGACGCGCTTATGGATCTGCTGCGCGAAGGCCGCGAGCGGTCCCTTCAGGGGCGGGGCCGCCCCCAGCGGTCGCTGCGCGGTCACCGGCAGATTCTTGAAGCCATCCGCCAGCGGGATGCCGCGCTGGCGGCCCGCGCAATGCTCAATCACCTCGAGCAAATCGAAGAGACGCTGGTCCAGGAGCGGCAACCGGCCGCGGTCGGGGCAGCCAGGGGGGAATAGAGGATGGACCGCAGTTACGCCATTGAGATCGTGTACCGGGGCATCTTCCAAAAGACGCTGGCCAAGCACATCAGCCGCGGTCTGGTGCTGGCGGCCTCGAAGGAAGGGAAGACCGGCATCTCATTTGGTCGCTACGGCGACTCTCCTGAGCGCAACGGCATTCCGGCGAAGAACTTCGCCATCATCGCCCCCGACGAAGAGACGCTCGAAGAGAGCATGTCGCAGTACGAGCCCAAGCGGGTCGACGTGACGGTCAACGTGGACGACACGATGTGCAAGGGCGTCGAGTCGTGGGCGTGGTACGGGCTGCAGCCGATCAACCGGCTGCTCAATCCGAACGGCAAGTTGATCGTCACCTCGATGCTGGGGTTCGACGATCTGCTCAAGATGATCCACACCAAGGAGACTCCCTACGAGCTGGCGATTGTGCGCGCCGTGCCCAGCTTCAGCGGGCTGTGGGTGTACAAGGACGATCACACCGACGTGCGAATCCTCGGGACCATCGCGCGTCTGGTCCCCGACATGCTGACTCTCGACGCCGTCGAGAAGGGCATCAAGGAAGAATGGAAGGACGACCTCAAAGTCCTCTCGGCCCGCAAAGCCTACGAGCGGGTCGAGTCGACCCAGGTGCCCCCGGGCGCCGGAAACGCCGAAACACCCTTTGAGTTCACACTCCCCGGGTGGAAAGAGATGCGCGAGGGTGTGGTCATCAACAGCATCCAGATGGGCGGCGGGTTCGCCGACCCCGAAGGGGGCGCCGTAGGCGGCTACCGCCCCGCGACAAACCCGTACTTCAAGAAGTTCAGCACACGGACGATGCGACCGGTGGTGGACTTCGACACATGCATCAAATGCACGCTGTGCTGGCTGCAGTGTCCGGACTCGTGCTTCGACGTGACGCCGGACGGCCTGTACGACGCCCGCATGGAGTCGTGCTGCGGCTGCGGCGTGTGCGAGGCCGTCTGCCCGGTGGACAACTGTGTCACCATGGTCAACGAGGGTGAGTTCGGCGACAACGCGAGCCAGTGGGAGATGTGGAAGGCAGACAAGGCAGGATACAAGGCCTGGGTGGCCGAGAAGATTCAGCACCGGCCCGACCGGTCGCATGGCTTCCGCTACCGCGGGCAGTATGCCGAGCAGATCAAGACCATGGCCGCCGTGGGAATGACGAAGGGCGGCGAGGAGAAAGTGGGCAAGGAAGACACCACCGAAGCGAGCGCAGGAGGAGTCTAGATGGCGACGGTTCGAGAACCTGAAGTTGCGCTGGCCGATAAAGAAGAGCTGATCAGCGGCAGCGAGGCGATCGCGGTCGCCTGCAAACTGGCCGATGTCGACGTCATCACCGCGTATCCGATCCGCCCGTACGACACGGTCATGCAGTACGTCGCAAAACTCGTCAGCAACGGCGAGATGGACTGCGAGTACATCGTCGCCGAAAGCGAGCACTCGCAGTTCGAGATCGTGAAGCACGCCTCTGCCGTGGGCGCGCGGGTGTTCGTCGGATCGAGCGGCGTGGGCTGGATGTACGCGTTTGAGGCCCTGACCGTCACCCCGGCCCTGCGGATTCCGATGGTCGCGATGGTCGGCAACCGGGCGCTCGACGACCCTGGCGCGTTCGGTGTCGAGCACAACGACGCGCTGGCGGTGCGCGACCTCGGGTGGATGCTTGTGTGGGTCGACAACGCTCAGGAGGCGCTCGACCACGCCCTGCTGGCCTGGAGGATCGCCGAAGACCGCCGCATCTTCCTGCCCTGCGCGATCGGCTGCGACGGCGCGTTTCTCACGCATTCACAGTCGATGGTGAAGGTCCCGGCGCAGGAGAAGGTCACGGAGTTCCTGCCCAAGTATAACCGCGGCGACCTCACACTGCACCCCGACAATCCCATCACGATCGCGCCGCAGGCCAACGAAGACTGGGTCATGGAGATCCGAAAGCAGAACGACGCGGCGATACGCCGCGCCCCCGCGGTCATCGCCGAAGCCTACGCCGACCATGAGCGCATCTTCGGGCGGAAGTACGGCAACCCGTTCTTTGAGGAGTACGAGACCGACGACGCCGAGGTCGTGCTCCTCGGCATGGGCACGCTGTCGATGCCGGTCAAAGTGGCTATCCGCAAGATGCGCAAGGAGGGCAAGAAGGTCGGCTTCGTACGCCTCCGGTGGTTCCGCCCGTTCCCGACAGAAGCGCTCCAGGCCACGCTCGGGCGGTTTGCGGCCGTCGGCGTGATCGATCGCGACTACTCGTACGGGTCGCCCTACTTCAGTGGCGTCGTGGCGAACGAGGTCCGCACGGCGCTCTACGGTGGCGAGAAGCGGCCGCCGATCGTCGGGTTCATCTGCGGGCTCGGCGGGCGGGAGGTCACCGTGCCCAACGTCCGCGAGATGGCGGACATGACATTTCGCGCGGCCGCCGGCGAGCGGCTGAACGATACGTATTGGATCGGCCTGCGCGAATAGCGGGTCCGCGCGGGGGAACCGTCGAAGACTATCGTACGTGAAAGGGTGAGAGAGATGGCAGACGCGATTGACACCTATCCAACCCAGGTGCTCGACCCCTTCAAGGGGGTCAAGAAGGTCCCGCTGGAAGAATACTTCACCTCCGGCCACCGCACGTGCCAGGGGTGCGAGTCGGCGCTGGTCATGAAGCTCATGGTCAAGGCGGCCGGCCCGCGCACCGTCGTACTGGGCAGCACCGGGTGCATGTACGTGGCCAACACGACGTACTACAGCACCTCGTGGGTCGTGCCCTGGATGCACACGCAGCTGGGCAGCAGCGGCTCGGCGGGTCTGGGCACGGCGGCCGCGCTCAAGGTGCTCATGCGGAAGGGCAAGATTCCCACCGAGGCGATCAACGTCATCGCCTTCTGCGGCGACGGCGGCGGCGCGGATATGGGTCTCTCGGCGATCTCCGCGTCCCTCACACACACGGACTATAACTTCCTGATCCTTATGTACGATAACGAGTCGTACGCGAACACCGACATTCAGCTCTCTGGTGCGACCCCATGGGGCGCGCACACGACCTTCAGCCCGCCGGGGAAGGTCAAGCGGATCCTGCACAATCGATGGAAGAAGAACGTCGCCGCGATGCTGGCAGCGGGCCACCCGGAGTGCAAGTACGTGGCCACGGTCTGCGCCTCGTACGCGGTAGACATGATGAACCGTGTCCGCAAGGCCCTGGCGATCGGCGGGTCGACCTACATCCACTCGCTCGATCCATGCCCCAAAGGGTGGGACTACGATCCGATCCAGTCGCACGAGCTTGGCGAGCTTGCGGTTGAGTGCGGCATCTGGCCGTTGTTCGAGGTGGAGAATCACACGCTCAAGATGTATGGGAAGTCCAAGCCGATGGCCGAGGGTCGGTTCAAGCGCCGTCCTGTCCGCGAGTACCTTAACCGTCAGGGACGATTCGCGCACTTCACCGACGACGACACCGAGTACTTCCAGAGCAAGATCGACGACATGTGGAACAAGTGGTTGATCCCGGGGGTGTTGCCGTTCGCAAGTGAACTGCACAAGGATAAAGCGCCGGCCTAAAGCACTTCTGGGCCGACGCCGCATGCGCCCACAATAATTACCCGGCGCTGCCGGAGGGGGTGGACGTGCGATGTGGCCTTTCGCGGGAAGGCTGGCTGCTGTTGTAATCCTGATCCTCGTATTGGTGGTCGGTGCGGGGTCGGCCGTCAGTGGACCGGCTTTCACGCCGCGCCGGCCAATCGAGTGGACCGTGCCGGCAGGCACCGGCGGCGGAGCCGATCAGCAGGCCCGCTTCATGAGTCCACTCATCGCTCAGTACAGCCTCTCGCCACAGCCCGTGATTCCTGTCAACCGTCCTGCGGGCGCGGGAGCGCAGGCGTTCCTGTGGATGATCGACAAGACCGGCGATCCCCATACGATTCTCATCACCCTCGACAATCTCTTTGCGACCCCCCAGGCCCAGGTGATTCGAAAGCGCGATGGCTCTCGGTTCTCCTGGAAGGACCTGACCCCCATCGCCCGCCTGCTGCTCGACCACTTCGCCCTCACGGTCCACAACGATTCGCCGTGGAAGACCGTCGCCGACTTTCAGCGGGCCGCGCGCGCCGCTCCCGCTGGCAGCATCAAGATGGCCGGCACGGGCTCCAAACAGGAAGATGAGATCATCATGGTGGCGCTGGAGCAGGCCTGGGGCGTGGACTTCACATACGTGCCATTCCCCGGCGGCGGGGCGGTCGCCGCGGCGCTGGTCGGCAAGCAGGTCGAATTCACCGTCAACAACCCGCTGGAGATGATCGGCCACTGGGACGGCGCTCGCGTGCGTCCCCTGGCGATCTTTGCGAGCGAGCGCGTCCAGACCGCCAGGTGGAAGGATGTCCCGACGCTCAAGGAGCTGGGCTTCCCGATCGAATATCAGATGCTTCGCGGCGTGTTTGGCCCGCCTGACATGCCGGCCGACGCCGTGGCGTTCTACGTCGATCTTTTCCGCAAGCTGATGGAGACCAAGGAGATGGCCGACTTCATCGAGCGCGGGGCGTTCACCAAGGCGTTTCTCACGGGGCCCGATTTCGTGAGGTGGCTGCAGCAGAAGGACGCCTCCGTCGTGACGCTCATGGCCAAAGGTGGGCTGACGACCAAGGAGTGATCGACACCGAGGGAATGACGACTGGCCTCCCGGCCCGTGGCGATGCGCAGGGCTGAGACGATCGCGGCCCTGGTGCTGGCAATCGGCGCCGGGCTGCTGGTGCGCGAGGCGCTACGTCTGCCGGTCGCCTGGACGGGAGCCGGTCCGGGCGCGGGCTTTTTTCCGTTCTACCTGGCCATGGGCGTGGCGCTGTGCGCCGTCGCCCTCGTGGTGAAGTACCTCCGGGCCAACCCATCAAGGTCCGACGCGTCGTTCATCCCTGCCGGTGCCTGGAAGCCTCTGCTGGTCGTTATCCTACCGATGGTGGCGATCGTGGGCCTTATCGATTATCTGGGCCTCTACATCGGCGGGGCGCTCTATCTGGCAGGGTACATGTGGCTCGTGGGCCGGCATCGGTGGGCAACGATCGTGCCGGTCAGCCTGCTCATCCCCATAGCGTTGTTCTTCATCTTCGAGCGCTGGTTTTTGCTCCCCATGCCCGGCGGCGCCATTTTGGAGTATCTCCTCTACAAGAGGTAGCCGATGAGCGTGGCCTCCGTCTTCAACGACCTTCTCTACGGCCTGGGGGTGTCCCTCACCCCCTTCAATTTGCTCATCGTGCTGGCCGGACTGCTGCTGGGGACAGCCATCGGCGTGCTGCCCGGTCTCGGCGGTACAAACGGGGTGGCGCTGCTCTTGCCGCTCACGTTCAAGCTGGGTGCGACATCGGCGATCATCCTGCTCGCGTCCGTGTACTGGGGCGCGATCTTCGGCGGCGCGATCACATCGATTCTGTTCAATATCCCGGGAGAGCCGTGGTCGGTGGCCACCACGTTCGACGGCCATCCCCTGGCCAAGCAGGGGAAGCCCGGGATCGCGCTGACGGCCGCGTTCAGCTCCTCGTTCATCGGCGCCTTCGTGTCGATCATCCTGTTCACGCTGTTCGCCCCTCCGCTCGCCGAGATCGCGCTGAAGTTCGGCCCGCCTGAGAACTTCGCCGTGCTGCTCCTCGCCTTCGCCAGCCTGTCCGGACTCGGAGGCGGCGATCCCGTGAAGGCCATCCTGATGACGCTGCTCGGCCTGCTGCTGGGTACCGTTGGGTTCGACATCGTCACCGGGCAGCCGCGGATGCACTTCGGGCTCGTGTCGCTGCAGAGCGGCATCAGCTTCATCGTGATCGCCATCGGGCTGTTCGGACTGGGGGAGATCTTCATCTCGGTGGAGGAAGGCCTACACCTGGTAGGTATTCGCGCGCGCCTGGGGTTCAAAGACGTGTGGGAGACCTGGAAGATGCTACCCGGCTACTGGGCGACCCTGATCCGCTCGACGATCGTCGGGTTCTGGATCGGCGTGATGCCCGGCACCGGTGCTACCCCAGCCTCCTTCATGAGCTACGGCATGGCCCGGCAGTTCAGCAAGAATCCCGAGCGGTTCGGCAAGGGCGAGGTCGAGGGCGTCATCGCGCCCGAGACCGCGGCGCACTCGGCGGGCATCGGGGCGCTTTTGCCGATGGTCACGCTCGGCATCCCCGGATCGCCGACGGCCGCGGTCATGCTGGCTGGCTTCTTCATCTGGGGCCTGAACCCCGGGCCGCTGCTGTTCAAGGAGCAGCGGGAGTTCGTCTGGGGGCTCATCGGCTCGATGTACATCGCGAACGTCATCGGCGTGATGCTGGTCCTTACCCTCGTGCCGGTATTTGCCGCGATCAACCGAATCCCGTTTGCCGTTCTGGCGCCGCTCATCGTCATCCTGTCCAGCATCGGCGCGTATGCCGTCAACAACGCTGTGCTGGACCTCTGGATCATGGTCGGCGCGGGTCTGGCCGGGTACGTGTTCAAGAAGCTCAAGTATCCGCTGGCCCCGCTCGTTGTGGCGCTCGTGCTCTCCGACATGATGGAGCAGGCGCTAAGGCAGAGTTTGATCATGTCTCAGGGGTCGCCGACGATCTTTTTCACGCGGCCAATCGCCCTGGCGTTTCTGCTCGCGAGCGCCTTCCTCTTCTTGCTGCCGGCAATTCAAGGGTATACTCGACGTCGGGCGCGTGCGAACGCCGCGCGCTGACGCGGGCGCCTCCGGACTGATTGGCTTAGGATGTCGGTCCGATTGTGAGGGATCGTCGTGCCCTTTGACTGGAGCGCGCTCCTCATCATCCTCCAGCTTGTCTACCTGGAGGGGATTCTCTCCATTGACAACGCGGCGGTGCTCGGCGCCATGGTCTCACGTCTGCCCCGGGGTGAGCCGATTCCCTGGCCTGGTCCGCTGCGGTTTCTCCAGGCGCCGGTGCATCGTCTGTTGGGCGGACAGCAGCTCGCCGCACTCAAGGCAGGACTCTTCGGCGCCTATGTCGGCCGCGGCTCGATGCTCTTCGCGGCCGCCTGGGTCGTCCAGAACCGGTGGCTGCTGCTTCTGGGCGGGTTCTACCTCATCTACCTGGCGTTCGCGCATTTCGGTGCCGAGGCGGAGGAGGCGGAGCACCTCGACCGCGAGCCCGGTCGCATCCCGGCCGCGGCTCGATCGTTCTGGATGGTCGTGCTCAACGTCGAGCTCGCCGACATGGCGTTCTCCATCGACAATGTTGTCGCCGCGGTCGCGCTCTCCCGCGAGATGTGGGTGGTGCTGACAGGCGTCTTTCTCGGGATCGTCACGATGCGCTTCGCGGCGGGCATCTTTGTACGACTCATTGAGCGCGAGCCCATCCTGGAGGCCACGGCCTACTTGCTGGTGTTCGTCATCGGCCTCGAGTTGTTCGCCGAGGAGCTCCTGGGCGTCCACTTCTCTCACGCCGGCAAATTCGCAATCTCGCTGGGGGTCATCGCGATGACACTCACCTACGCCCGCGTGCCGGCCCTACAGGCGCTGGGACGCCGCCTCCGGTGGATCCGTCGGGGGTTGGGCCTGCTCAGCGCCGCTATCCGGATGCTCGTGCGGCCGCTGGGCTGGGCGGTGAAGGGCACGGCGCGCGTGGGACGCAATGCGATCAACACCACGCGGTCCCGGCGCGGCAGACGCCGCAAGTATCAGGTGGCACCGGAGAGGCGCCGGTCCCAGCATGCCTCGGGCGGCGATGGAGGGACCTAGTCCCGCTGCAGCGCGCTGGCCGCGAGAAACAGCGCTCTTCCGACTGACGCGCGTCTCCGTCTTCTGGTTGCTGCGCGCGGTGTTTCGGTTCCGCGTGAACGGACTCCAGAACGTCCCAGCCGGTCCTGCCGTCATCGTCGCCAACCATCCCAGCGCTGTCGACCCGCTGTTCATTTGCGCGGCTGTCCCGGAACGCCTGCTCTTCGTGGCCGCGGAGGAGTTCCTCGTCATGCGCGGCTTCGTCGGCTGGGCGATGCGGGCCTATGGATGCATCCCGGTCCGTCGCGGCGGGATCGACATGTCGGCGATCAAAGAATCGCTGCGCGCACTCGCCGACGGACGCAAGGTGGCCCTCTTTCCCGAAGGAAGCATTGGCGCCGAGCCGCGGCCGCCGCAGCGTGGGGCGGCGCTCATCACCGCGCGCGCCGGCGTGCCCATCGTGCCGGCGGCCATCCGGGGGACGGGCAGCGTCTTCCCGCTGGGCGCGCGCTTCCCGCGCCCCGGTCGTGTCAGCCTGCGATTCGGTCCGACGATACCGGCGCCGGGGCCTGACACCGAGGCCGCGGAAATCGCCGTGTCCTCCGCAATGGCGTGGGTTCACAGCGCCTGACCCCGCGGCCGTTGACAGACGCTTCCGGCTCTGCTACAAGGGCACTATCAGCCATGCAGTGGTGTGTGTGTATCGACCCGTCGAGCCTGCAGTACGCCCCGCGTAAATGCATCTGTCCGCGGCGGAGGTCGCTGAGCGCCTTCGCCACCCACGTTCGCTAACGTCCTAGCACTCCAGCAGTCCAGCGTCAGGCGCCCGGCGTCATCTCCGCCCCCACCCAGGTGGGCGACGCGGTTGAAGGACGATTTCGTTGAGGAGAGGTTGAGATGGCGCAAACAGTGGTGGATCACTCGGCAATCAAGTTCGGACAGCTGGTCATCGCGGCATGGATCGTCGTCGCCGGGGCCCTGGCGGCGCCCTGGTTGATTCTGTTTCTCGCGGCCGTGCTCATCATCAGCGCCGCCGCGCCGTCGCGGAGCCTGTTCCGGCTGCTCTATCAGCGCGTCGCCGTGCCGCTTGGTGTCATCAAGCCCCACCTGGTTCCCGATGATCCGGCGCCCCATCGGTTCGCGCAGGGCGTGGGAGCCGCGTTCTTGTGGCTGTCCACCCTCGCGCTCTTCATCGGCGCGTCCACGCTTGGGTGGATTCTGGCCGGTCTCGTGGCGGCTCTTGCGTTGCTGAACGTCGTCGCGAGGTTCTGCGCGGGGTGCTTTGTCTACTATCAGCTCTCGCGGCGTGGATGGCTCCCGCGGCGCACCCAGGGGGCGTAGCGTGCGCGAACCGCTGCTCGCGCTAGGCGTGCTGCTTGTCGGCGCTGCAGCCGTGTGGCTCTGGATCACCTGGCGGCGGCATCGCGTGTGGCGTTCCGGCGCGGAGGACCTGGTGTATGCCTACGATGCGGGCGGCGCGGGGGCGCTTGTCCTCGCGTTCACGACGCCGGACTGCGTTCCCTGCAAGACGGTGCAGCGGCCAGCCCTGGAAGCTCTCGAGCGGCGGTTCCCGGGACAACTCGTCACGCGTGAGATCGATGCCCTGGATGCGCCACATCTTGCACGCCGTTTCGGCATCCTCACCGTGCCAAGCACCGTTGTCATTGGACCCGACGGCGAGATCCGCGCAATCAATCATGGAGCGGCGACGACCGACCGGCTCATTCTGCAAGCAGGATTCAACGGGACGGGACGGCACAGGTGAGGTGCGAGCGTTACGTCAGCGTGGCGCGCCGGCGCTGGCGCTGCGCGCGGCGCATCTCTGCTTCGCGCCACCGCCGCTGCTCGGCCGGCGTCTGAGGCTCGAACGCCGGTAGAGGCCGCGGGCGGCCGTCCGGACCCACGTGTACGGCGGTCAGATACGCGGTGCAGGTATGACGGACCGTGCCCGCGCGGGGATCTTCGGCCATCACGCGCACGCCGACCTCGATTGAACTCCGTCCCACATAGTTGATTGCCGCCTGATAGACGACGATGTTGGTCACCAGGATGGGCGCGTAGAAATCCAGACCGTCGATCGACGCCGTTACCACCGATCCACGCGCGTAGCGGACCGCGAGAATGGACGCAAACTCGTCGAGCGAAAGGAGCAGGGTCCCCGCGAACATCTTGTTCCCAGCGACAGCGTCCTCCGGGAAGACGATGCGGGGCACCTCGATCGCCCACCGCAGTTCGCCGCGATCCCGTTCCGAGTCAGCGGACAGCGAGGCGCGCTCGACCAGACGTCGATCTCGCGCTTCCTTGCGCGCGCGGGCAGCGTCTGCCGCCGCGCGCTCCGCCGGGCTACCGGGAGTAATTGTCTCTCCGACCTGCCGAGGCCGGCCCTGATCATCGACGGCTACCATGGCCAGGTGCGCCGAGGTCGCGCGCCGGCGATCGCCGGTGCGGGGATTTTCGGTCTCCACGTCCACGGAGACCTCCATCGACGATCGTCCCACGTGTTCGATCTGCGAGCGCAGCGTGACCAGGTCGCCCACGCGTACGGGCGCCAGGAAGTCCAGGTCGTCCATGCTGCCGAGCAGCACCTGACCGCGCGCCAGACGCAGCGCCGGGAGCGTGGCGGCAGAGACGATCCAGTACATCATCCGCCCGCCGAACAGATTGCCGTGGATGTTGCCGTGCTCGGGAAGGACGAGCTGGACGAGTTCCTGCCGGGTCTCTGCGATGGAGGGCATCCGAGGAACGACCGGCCCCGAGGCTAGCGGTCTCTTCCGGGGTACTTCGGCCTGGGTCCTCGCGTCTCGTTCAGCAGGGCGTTTACGGGCCCGCGGAGATCACCCTTAGGGGAAATCTTCCTCTTCATGTGTAGAGCATGATGTGCTCTATCTTGAAATTCAAGAGCCCGACTTGCGATTCTCCTGCATACAGATAGAGTGTGGTAGAATCATGATAAGTCATGAGACAGGAGGATACTGGTGGGCAGGAAGGTCCAGGTCGTTCTCGATGACAGTTCTTACCGGCTGCTTAAAGAGCTTGCATCGCCGCGGGCCGGGAACCAGAGCTTTGTGGTGCGCGAAGCGATCCGTTACTTTGCCGAGAGGGAAAAGGTTGAACGGGCTCTGGACGCGGTGCTGGCTCAGCCGCACGCGCGCAAGGCGATGGATGCCGGCATTGCGGCCTGGCGCGAGGGGCGTCTGCGGTCGCACCACGAGGTGGTCAGGAGGCTCCGTCGTCGTAAGGCGAAGCGGTGAGGATCCTTTGGACCACTCCCGCGGGTGATGCGTTCCGGCGGTTGCCCCAGGCCGTTCGACGGGCGGTTCTTGACCGTCTTGCGCTCGTTTTCGACTTTCCGGAGATGTACGCTGTGCGGGAGCGGCAGCCGTATGCCGGGTTCCGCTACTTCGTCGTCAGGAACTGGTGCGTGAGCTATGTGGTGGCTGAAGACGCCCTCGTGGTTCTGGCGGTCTTTCCTGCCCGGCGCGGTTCTTGAGCCGTTGACGGATCGCACCACCAGAGCCTTGCCGCTTCGGAGTACCCCGTGCTAGACTGCCGGTAACTCAGGCAATGACGGGGCTACCCACCCCTGAGCCGCGGCCGAGCAAGGACGCCGGGTGCGCCCGATACGCGCGTGAGTGCCGAATGGAACAAGGGTGGTACCGCGGGAGCTCCCCGTCCCTTGAGGATGAGGGGCTTTTGATTTTGGAGGGATGATGTCCACCGAGGCGCAGACGTTCGTCAAGGAGATCCCCAGCAAAGCCGAGCAGTTTTCGGACTGGTACACGGCCGTCTGCCTCAAGGCGGAGCTCGCCGACTACTCACCGGTCCGCGGCTGCATGGTCATCCGGCCCTACGGCTACGCGCTCTGGGAAGGTATCCAGCGCTGGCTCGACGACCGGTTCAAGGCGACCGGACATGTCACCGCGTACTTCCCGCTGTTCGTGCCCGAGGGATACTTAAAAAAGGAAGCCGAGCACGTCGAGGGGTTTGCCCCCCAAGTTGCGTGGGTGACGCACGGCGGCGATGAGGAACTGGCCGAGCGATTGGCCGTGCGGCCGACGTCCGAAGCCATCATCATGCCGATGTACGCAAAGTGGATCCAGTCGTACCGCGACCTGCCCGTGTTGCTGCTGCAGTGGAACAGCGTCGTGCGG
>JBQTJP010000105.1:0-2650 GCA_052386995.1 Armatimonadota bacterium | reverse complement strand
CCGGAAGCCGGGACGAGCCCACCGGGGCGCTGCGGCAGCCGCTTGATCCCGAGCGTTTTCCCAGGCATGAGTGGCAGGTCGACGTGGCGAATGTTGACGCCGCGCTGCGCCAGGTCACGGTTACGATCTGGTGGCCGCAGCGCGGGCGGGAACGCAGCGTCAGCCTGACGACCTTCGTCCGGCTGCCGGAAGATCGATGAGGATGACGCGGCGGCTCACCGCCGAAGACGGCTACACCCTCATAGAGATCGTGGTGGCCGCCGTGCCCCTCACCATCGTGGCCCTTTCTCTCTTTGGAGCGTTTGGATTCACCGTCAACTTCTCCCGCCGCGGAGAAGCCGGCATCGAGGCCGTCCAGCAGGCCCGAGCGGCCCTGCACTTCATGACCACCGAGCTGCGCGAGGCCAACAGCGCCCCGGGTGCGATCGTCACCTGGTCCCGCCAGGCGGGCGCGGACCAGGACGGCCTCGGCTTTCTCAGCGCCCGCTCAGAGGGCCCGGGCCGGCCATTCGACACAGATCCCTACGGGACGCCGCGCTGGCAACACGCGGTCTACTACGTTCACGACCATGCTCGTGGAGAACTCCGCCGCCTTACGGGGCCGGCAATGCTGGTCTCCCCTCCAACGGACGTCGAAGGCCGCACGGTCGCCCGGCAGGTAAAGGACGTCCGCTTTGAACGTCGGGGAGATATCGTAGCGATCACCCTGACGGTCGCAAGACCCTCGGGCGTGGCCACGCTCGAGATGGCCGTCCGGCCGCGGAACTGATGATGCGGGCGCCGGGGAGCCGAGAAGCACATCAGCGCGGGCAGGCGCTCCTCATGGTCCTGGTGGTGATGCTGATCATCCAGACTGTTGTCTGGGTGTTCCTGTCCAGGGTCACCGTCGAGCAGCGACTTGCGGGCGGATCCGCGCGCGGGCTTGCGGCCTTCTATCTGGCGGAGGCCGGCGTGCAGAAGGCCCTCCGCATGCTCGAGGAGGGCGCCGACTGGTCGCTCCCTCATGAAGAGCTCCTGGGCGCCGGCGCGTTCACCGTTGAAGCGCTCGAATCACTCCCCGGCGGCCTGACAGCGATTGTGGTGCGGGGAGAGGTTGGCGGCACGCACCGCCGGCTGCGTGTGGTCTGCCGGGTCGGCCCACAGGCGCTCGCCTACGGTATGTTCGCCCAGGGGATCGCGACGTTTGGCGGCCAGACGCGGACCTACGTGCTGCCGTATCGAATCGGCAGCGGGCGGCGCGCGGGCGATCTGGCGGCGGGCGTCGAGGTCCGGTTCGACAGCCCGCGAACCACGCTCAATGCCTTCCGCGGCGCGCGCCTTTCGCTGCGGGACGGCGAAGTCGTCGACTCCGCGCTGCTCGATGATACGGCCGCAGCGGATCCCACGCGCGGGGTCATCGACGTCGTGCTGGCGGGCCCGGCCCAGCTTGTCAGCGGGATCGTGCACAAAGCCGTAAGTCTTGAAGACTTGAAGCGGCAGATTCCCGGACTCAGCATCCGCCGCGTGCGGTCGCGCTCCCCGCTTGCGGCGCCGGCTGTGAAGCTGAAGGCGTACAAAGCCCTGGCCGAGGCGAACAAGGCCAACGCGGCCATCAATGCGGCCGCCGGGCTGGTTGCGGGCGAATCGGATCTGCGGGGCAAGAAGCACAGCGCCTACAGCGTCGAGGAGTTCGAGGCGATCCTCGATTACCTGAGAATTCGCCCCAGGCAGCCTCTCCAGGGCGTGATCTACGTCGACAGCGATGTGCTGCTCGAAGATGGCGACAGGCTGGCGATCGCCGATGGCGCGCTCATAGTGGAGGGCGATCTTGACATCGGAGAGCGGGCGCGCCTCGAGGTCAGGCACGGCCAGGGGTCGCGTGCGCTGCCGGGCATCGTCGTGTGGGGTGAGGGGACCATGCAGATAGAAGACAACGCGGTCGTCATCGTAGACGGGCTGATCCTCGCCGAGTGGGACGTGCGGGTGCGCGCGGGCGTCCTGGATGTGATTGGAGCGATCGCCGCGCGGAATCTGTTCGCCATGGATGGGACGGTTGTCGTCCGCTATGATTCGGGCGTGCTCGCGACGGTGGGCCTGAAGCGCACCGGACGCGGACTCGCGGAGCCCGTGAGCTGGCAAGAGATCCCCTAGCCCACCGCACATGTTTATCGAAATGACATTGAATCTTCATTGAACCTTCATCAGGTCTTCAGCACTCCACGTTAGTCTGCTCGCAGATAGCAATTCTCGGGTTCTTTCATCTCTGGAATCTCAGCGGCGTGGCCGGTATTGGGCGCGGTATGCCTCTACGCGCCCACGGGACACCAGAAACCAACGAGAGGCCAAGACCATGGATGCATGGAGAGCACTCGCGGCACGAACTGCCTTGACACGGGTGCTGGCAGTCGCGGCGGTGGCCGTGCTGCTCATCGTCGTGTTCTCGGGCACCGTATCAGCGAACGGCAGGATTCGCGTGGACTTGCTGCCGCTGGCCGGAGCCCCCAATGCGAGCGGAGAAGCCTCGCTCAAGTTCGAGGGAGGCGTCGCGACGGGAACGGTCAAAGCGCGAGGACTTCCGGCCCAGGCGTTCGGATCGGGACGTTTTCTACGGCATATGGCTGGTGCGAACCGACCTGGACAGCAGAGCCTTTGTGGGCGCGCTTGTCAGCCG
>JBQTJP010000104.1:0-2383 GCA_052386995.1 Armatimonadota bacterium | reverse complement strand
GATGGACCATCCCATGCTGCTGGAGCAGAGCATTCACCACCTCGACCTCCTCAGGTACGTGTACGGCATGGAAGCAGAAACCGTGACATGCATGACCTGGAATCCTCCGGGGTCGCACTTTCGTGGCGACGCCTGCGCCGCGGCGCTCATTCGATTCACCGGTGGCCTGATCGCCGTCTACCACGGCACATGGGTGTCGGGATCGGATACGCTGGCCTTTCGGTGGCGCACGGACTTTGAGCGCGGCGTTATAATCCAGCGCGAGCTTTTTGGCGATCTGACAGAGGGTGCGATAAGCGATACGCAGTTGAAGGTCGTCCCGCTGCCGGCGTTCGAGCCGTTTACGGACGATTCCGCGGCTCTGCTGGAGGATGTCATTGCGGCCTTAAAGGCCGACCGACCGTTTGCCTGCAGCGGTCACGACCATCTCCGGACACTCGCTCTGACGCTGGCCTGCGTCGAATCGAGCCGCACCGGAAAACCGGTCGCGCTCGAGCAGTACGCCGTCGGTCTCGACGCGCACCCGTGAGGCCGGCGACGCGTAGCCGCGAAGGAGGCTCCCCTCCCCCGATGGACTGGCAATCGGAAGTGGCGCAGGCGCTCAAGCAGAATGCCGTCGACGTTGTGGCGTACGTCCCGGACGAGGTGACGGGCGGCCTGCTGGCATTGCTCGAGGCCGATCCCGCAATTACGATGGTAAGCGTCACCCGGGAAGAGGAAGGCGTCGCGGTGCTCGCCGGAGCGTATCTCGGAGGGAAGCGCGGCGTGCTGATCATCCAGGGCAGCGGCCTGGGCAACGCCCTCAACGCCCTGTCTTCACTCGCCATCGCCTCTCAGATTCCAATGCTCCTCATCATCAGCGAACGCGGGCGCCTCGGGGAGTTCAACCCGGCGCAGGTCCCGTTGGGGCGGGCAACCCCTCGGATCCTGGAAGCCCTGGGCATTCAGGCCTTCTCGATCGGCGCAGGCGATGACGTCGCGCGCACGGTGGACGGCAGCGCCAGGCTCGCCTTTTCCAGCTCACTGCCCGTGGCGCTGCTGTTCAGCCCCACACTGACCGGGGGGAAGACGCTGCGATGATCCGCCTTGACGCGATTCGAGGCCTCGCAGGTCTGCTGGGGACGCAACCCGTGCTGGCAAACCTTGGCGGCAATACATACGATCTCTTCGCCGCTGGAGATCGTCCCCAGAACTTCTATATGTGGGGCGCGATGGGGTCGGTTTCCTCGATCGGACTCGGGCTGGCGCTGGCGAGGCCGGATCTGAGAGTCATCGTGCTGGACGGGGACGGCTCGCTGCTGATGAACCTGGGATCGCTGGCGACGATCAGCGCGTTGCGCCCGCCCAACCTGATTCACATCGTCTTCGACAACAACATGTATGAAACGACCGGTGGGCAGGCGACGCATACGGCCAGAGGGGTGAGTCTGGCCGCCATCGCACGCGGTGCCGGGCTGGCACAGGTCCGGGAGGTCTCGGATCTCCCGTCGTTCACAGACGCTGCCCAGGCCGCGCTCGATGAAGGCGGACCGTGGTTCATCGTGGCCGTGGTCGAGCCGGCGGTCTCAACCGCGCGGCTCGCGCGTCGGCCGATTTACGACAAAGACCGCTTTATGAGCAGTATTCGCCCTGGTTAGTTCTTCGACTTCACCTTGATGACCGCCCGCATCCAGGGATGGATGCAGCACTGGAAACGGTGATTGCCCACAGCCAGTCCGGTCACCCGCAGGCTCTCCCCCGGTCGCAACTGAGTAGGATCAACCGCTCCCGGGTCAAGGAGGCACTCCGGAGCGGTCTTCAATCCGAAGTTGAGCCCCGAGTCGAGCGGAGGAATGCGCCCCCCGCCAAAGTCCGCTACCTTGGTAAAGGTATGGGGTCTGCCACCCGCGTTTCTCACCCTTACATTCCGCTTGGGCCCGATCGCGAGGAACGAAGGATCGAACCGCCATGACGGATGTCCAACGACGGCGACCGAACGGGGAGAGCGGAGTTGCTCACCAAACTCCGCGTTTGTGACGTCTCCCCTTGCGCGCCTGCAGCCGATCGGCAGCCAGTTGGGGTCTCTGGGATCGCAGTCGTCGATGGCCCGCACCAGCCTACCGCCGTCATCCGCTGTCGCTGTGGCCACTCCCAGTGTCAATACGCCGATCAACAACGCCAAAGCGATGCTCACGCTCCGCATCCCTCGCACCCCCCGTTTTTTGTACCTCCGGGCTCGCGCTGCTTTTCGACGCGTCGCTCGCTTAACCCTCTCCAGGAGTCACACTGCGCGCTGGGGAACACCTCCTGCAATGGCGCTCTCTGCGTACCGCGGTGCCCGCGTCAAGCGCATTGAGGATCCACGGCTGATCAACGGCCGCGGCACATTCGTCGACGATCTCAC
>JBQTJP010000103.1:0-3931 GCA_052386995.1 Armatimonadota bacterium | reverse complement strand
TTCGGTGCGCGCTACAGGGACGGGCCGGATCTGGAACGGCGCCAGGGGTCATAGTTAGAACCGGAGAAGATCACTCTAGGCAACTGGCGCTTTGAGAGAGCGCTCCAGCAGGCGAGTGTCACCCAGGCGCTCTGAATACGCCGCGAATGCATTGGTGGGGCCGCGCCATCGCAACTCGTCCACATCAACGAAGAGGCGCGCGTCGGTCCTCAGCGTGGCCAGATCCTTGAACAAGAGCGCCAGATCGCGTCGGTCGTCCCCCAGCACGTCGGGCGGGAAATCCTCTATGGCGCCGTATCGGTTCACAAGCTGTGCGGCCCTGGTTGGACCTATCCCCGGAAGGCCGGGATATCCATCGGATGAGTCGCCGACGAGCGCAAGGAAGTCGGGAATCCTGACGGGATCGACCCCGAACTTCGCGCGAACTCCCGCCGCGTCGAGGATCCTCTGCCGCCTGCGGTCGATCTGCACCACCCGGTCGCCGCGAACGCACTGCGCCAGGTCCTTGTCGGGTGTCCAGATGCAGACTTTCTCTACGCCCTCATTTTCGGACGCGATCTGCGCCGCGGAAGCCAGTGCATCGTCAGCCTCGAGCTCGACCATGGGCCACACCGCCACACCCATGGCCGTGAGCGCTTCTTCGAGCGGACGAAACTGCGCGAGGAGTGCGCGCTCGACCCCTTCCCCGGTCTTGTAACCAGACCACAGATTGTTGCGGAAGGACTCGATGACATGATCGGTGGCCACGCCGACATGCGTGGCTCCCGTCTCGATCATCTGCAACACTGTCTGCAGCACGCCGACCACAGCCCCGAAGGGTTGGTCCTTGCCGTTGTTGAAGCGACGAAGGCCGTAGAAGTGGCGGAACAGTTCGTAGGTGCCGTCCAGTAGATGAACGATCATCGGGCTGCGCTGTGTCTATGAACAGGCATCACAGTATGCATTCTAACGTATCGAGACCGTCGGGTACGGGCAACTTCATGCGCTGCAACGACTGGCGCCTGGACCTGCGCGCCGATGCGCCAGAGGGTCGGTCTGATTGATAATGGCATACTTCCTCGCGAAGACCGATCCGGAGACATACTCGATCGATGACCTCAAGCGCGAGGGCACGACCGTGTGGGACGGCGTGCGCAATCCGGCAGCGGTCAACGCGATCAAGACGATGAAGCCCGGCGATACCGTCATCATCTACCACTCTCAGGCTGGCGCGGCGGTCGTTGGGCTAGCGAAAGTCGTCTCGCGGCCGCGGCCGGACCAGAAAGACCCGCGTTCCTGGGTCGCCGACTTCAAGTACCTCAGGCATGCCAAACGGCCGGTGACGCTGCGCGAGATCAAGGAGTCGCACGCATTCGACGACTGGGCGCTCGTTCGCCAGGGGCGTCTCAGCACGATGTCTGCGCCCACCGCGTTCTGGAAGTGGTTACAGAAACAGGGGGCATTCTAACCCTCCAGCCGTACCCGGCGGCTGCACCACGCGTTACGCTCGATTTACGCGCGGCTGGTAGGTGAGTATGGCGACACCCGTAGTGGTGATCTTCGAACCTACGAGCTTCAGTCTCTTCACATCGCTTCCATTCTTGAAGAGGCGCTTTCCGCGGCCCGCCACAACGGGATGAACCATGAGTATCAGTTCATCGAGAAGATCGTCTTGCAGCATGGACCGAACAAGTGTGGGGCTACCGGCCACTCCGATGTTCTTTCCTGGTTGCTGCTTCAGTTTGGTGATCGTTTCCGCGAGGGATCCCTTGATCAGCGTCGAGTTCTTCCAGTCAACCTTTTTCAGGGTCGTGGAGACGACGTACTTGGGCGTGTTGTTGATGTGGCTCGCGTACGGCTCGTCAGTGGACGCAGGCCAGTAGCCTGCCCACTCTTGATAGGTCACTCTTCCCAGCAGCACGGTGTCCTCGGAAGCAATGTGTGCTCCCAGGGCGGCCATCATGTCGCTATCGAAGTGATCGAATTGCCATTTTTCGGGCGATTCCGTAACGCCGTCCAGTGATATGAACAGCCCTGCAACGACTTTTCTCATGTGAGCCTTCCCCCAAAACCGTTTTTGTCACTCCTGAACCGTCCGGGAGTCGTGGTCAGACAGGCCGCCCGGTCATCAGCCGTACCGCCATCACCGAGGGCCATCCGAATCCGAGCACCAACGCGACCCACAACGGCACGAAGTCTCCGCTGAAGCTGGGCCACACGCTCAGTGCCAGGACAACCGCGCCGGTTGCCGTGCAGTACGCGGCCCATCCGCGCTGGCCGCGGGAGGCAAACCGACGGGCAAACACGAAGCACGCCGCGATCAGGGAGAGAAACCCTACTATAGGAGCGACGCCGTGGACGATCCCGTGCCAGCTGAGCTGCGCGGGTGCGCCTTCCGGCGTCCCGGGTGGGAAACCGAACGCCGGGTCGGCGAGGAAGACTCCGCCGGCCACCAAACTCACCCCGAAGGCACCGATCAGCCAGGGTCCCCACTTCCGGCCCGGACCGGGATGCAGGGCCCGCCGCATCCCGACCGCGGAGGCGAAAAACAGCATTCCGCCAACCACGAAGTTGGCGATCTGGATCCATCCCAGGTCTCCGAGACTCAGCAGGCTGAGCGGGTGCCGTCTGGGGTCGAAGCCGGAGCGGGTGAACGCCTGGATCAAGGCCACGATGATGAACAGAGGGCCAGCGACAACGCCGCAAGTCAACAGCATGCTTGCCCCCGTCGTGGTCGTCCCCGAGGATGCACCAGACACCCGCGCGCTAGACTTCGTGATGTTCTCGGTACTCATGAGAGTTTTCCTCCTGTGCTAAGATCGAACCATCTCTGATAGGTGAGACGTTAGAGGAAGGGAGAACTCATCGGTCGTGGCAGAACTTGTGGCGGAAGAAACCGCGCTGATCGAGGCGGCGGCCCACGGCGACCACGAGGCGTTCCGTAAGCTGGTCGATCCTATTAGCCGGGAGCTCCACCTCTTCTCCTACCGCATGCTCGGCTCGTTCCATGACGCCGAGGACGTCCTGCAGGACTCGCAACTCAAGGCCTGGCGACGGCTTGACACCTACGACCGGCGCGCGAGCTTTCGCGCCTGGATGTACAAGATTGTGACTAACACGAGCCTCGACGCGCTGAGGACGCGCCGCCGGCGCGTGCTTCCGCAGGACGTCAGCACTCTCGGCGATCCGACCCAGGGGCTCGGCGAGCAGCGGCTTGATATTCCCTGGCTCGAACCGTACCCTGACTCGCTTCTGGAAGGTGCCAACCCTGAGGAAGCCGTGGAGCTTCGCGAGAGCATCCGACTGGCCTTCGTGAGGGCATTGCAACTCTTGCCCCCGCGGCAACGGGCTGTGCTGATCCTTCGAGACGTCCTTGACTGGCCCGCAGCCGACGTCGCGGCAATGCTCGAGGCCTCGGTGCCGGCCGTCAACAGCGCGCTGCAGCGCGCGCGGGCCACTCTCGCCCACAGCGACCCAAGTAAGGTGGACGTGTACGAGGGCGGCCGGCTCGACGCGAAGAAGGCCGAGATGGCATCTCGCTATGTGAGTGCGTGGGAAGCGGGGGATATCGAAGCTGTTGTGTCCATGCTGACAGAAGATGCCGTCCACTCGATGCCGCCCTGGGCATCATGGTTCGCAGGACGAGATGCCCTCCGGGTGCTGTACCGCAGTTACGAAGTTTGGGGTGGACAGCCGGGGCCGGACGTCTTCCGGATTTTGCCGACCTCGCTGAACGGCGACCTGGGGTTTGCGGAGTATCTCCGGGAGGGGCGAGACGGCCCTTACAAAGCTCTTGCCTTTACGCTCGTCACGCTCACTCGAGACGGGACGAGCATTGCCGAAAAGGTGAGCTTTGTCAGTCCCAATCTATTCGCCAAATTTGGATTCCCCCAAAGCGTTTCGTGAACTCCACGAGCTCCGCAAGCGTGCCTCCACAATAACGCCACCTCCC
>JBQTJP010000102.1:0-8254 GCA_052386995.1 Armatimonadota bacterium | reverse complement strand
GGCGTCCATCATGGACCCCGTGTTTCCCCTCGAGATTCAGCGGGGGTGAGGGCACGTATGAAGGCGTCACGGCTCTCCTCACCCGTCCATGCAGGCTGGGGCGAACGGAACTTGGCCTAACAAAGGCATGGAGCCGGCGCGCGTGAGCGCGCGGCTCATGCCTAGCGTTAGGCCGCACCTGCGACTGTGCCTGTGGTGGTAAGGACCTCCAGGACGTACCACGCGTGGTGACTCCTCGGCTCAGACGATGCCCCTCGATCGACCGGCTGCCCCGTGCGGCCCTGGTGCTCGTGCTCTGGCCGGTCCTGGCGGCGGCACAGAACCCCGCACCACGCGTGATTCACGTCGACACCCGCGAATCCACTCAGCTCACATTCGACGTCTCGCCCGATGGGCAGTGGCTGATCATCGACCTGCTCGGTCAGCTGTGGCGGCTGCCGGCGGCAGGTGGCGACGCGCGCCCGCTCACGGACGCGGCGCGCGATACCGCGGAAGACCTGGACCCGACCTTGTCGCCGGATGGCCAGTGGATTGCGTTCCAGTCCGATCGACCGGCTGGACGAGGCGTCTGGTTGATGCCCGCGGGCGGCGGTACGCCGCGGCTGCTCGTTGCTGCCGAGGACGACCGGACGTGGCCCGCCTGGTCCCCGGACGGCCGCCGCCTGGCGCTGGTTCGGAACGGCGGACTCGCAATCGCGGACGTCGCTAGCGCGTCCATCACGGAGCTCAGGATCACCGGGCCGCCGTCGGCCGCCGCGCGCGAGCCGGCGTGGACGCCGGATGGCAGGCGCATCGTGTTCGTCAACGCGCAGCGTTACACCTCGATCGGGGGTGCCATCTGGCAAGTCGCTCATACCGGCGGATTGGCGACGCAGGTGGGCGGGCCCGAGCTCCGCGTGCTTGCGCCTGCGCTGTCGCGTCAGGGCAGGATCGCTTTCTTCCTGCGCGACACACTCACCATCAAACACGAGCTGTGGATCGCCGACTCTCTCGGTGCGCCACCGCGGCGGGTTACGGACGAGCCCGACATGTCACCCCTGCGCGTGCGCTGGACACCAGATGGGGAGAGCCTCATCTACCACGCGAACGGACAGCTCTGGCGCCTTGGCGTGCGGGACTCCGTACCGGAGCGGATCCCGCTGCATGCGACGCTGGACGTCGTCATCCGGCCGTGGTCGGCGCCGGCTGTTCGTCTGGCCGCTCCCGGCACGCGGCTCGCCGCGCGGGGGTTCCGCAGCCTGCAGCTCTCGCCCGATGCGCGGCGGATCGCCGTGATCGCCCTCGATACGCTCTGGCTCTGTGCACCGGGTGAGCGTCCGCGCGCTCTCATCGGCGTCCCCCAGAACGCAGAGGATCTCGCCTGGTCTTGGGATGCGCGGCGTCTCGCGTGGAGCGCTGGTCCGCAGCGCGACATCTACGTGACGGATGTGACCACGGGCTCTACGAGTCAGCTGACGGCGCTACCCGATGACGAGTTCCGACCCGCGTGGTCCCCCGACGGGCGGTTCGTGGCATTTCTGCACGGTCAGCCAGGTTGGCGCGAGCACCGTCTACGGGTGGTGCGCGCGGATACAGGCGAGCCAGTGAAGACTCTGGAAGAGACGCGCGACCTGGGCGCAGATCCGTACGGCAGGTATCTGAGCTCCGACAACATGGGGCAGGAGATTCTCCACTGGACGCACGATGCCGCGGCCGTGCTGTTCCTGGATCCAGCGACGCAGAAGTTCCTGCGCCTGCAGGTCGCCGGCGGGACCGACACGCTATCCCACCCCATCCACAACGCGACGTTCCTGAGACTCCTCTCGGATACCCTGCTCTTCTTCATCCGGGACGATCAGCTTTTTTCGGCCGCGTTCGACGCGCGCTCCGGCGCAGTCGGCGACCCGCGTCTACGCGCCGACGTGGCGCTGTATCCGAGCGTGGCACTGGACGGCACTGTGCTGTATGTCGCGCCGGACGGTCTTACGCTGCTGACGCCGCGCGGGGAACGGCGGCGACTTGGCTGGCCGCTGTCGTACCGGACGCCTTCGGCAAGTCCGCTCCTGCTCCGCAAGGTCGTTGTCCTCGATCTCGAGGCTGGCCAGCTCACGGCCCCGCGCGATATCCTCATCCGGGACGGACGCATTGCACGAGTCGCCCCGACAGGCGTAGTCCGCGTCGCGCCCCACATTCGTCAGGTGGATGCAGGAGGGCGCATTGCCATTCCAGGTCCGATTGACCTGCATCAGCATTTTTGGGACGATGCACAAGCGGGCTCCGCGATCAGGTTCGGCATCACCACAACACGCGACCTCGGCTCGGCACTCGCGGCCACCGCCGCGCTGCGCGATGCCGTCGAGGCTGGCGTGCGGCCGGGGCCGCGTATCCTCCTTGGCGGCCTCACGGTCCGGACCACGTCGCAGGATCGATACGGCTGGAGCGGACAGTACTCGCAGGCTCTCGTCAACAGGGAAGCCGTGCCGCGCGGGCTCGACCTGCTACGCAGCTTCGACGCGCATTACCTGAAGCTCTTTCAGTTCGGCCGGTGGAGCGACGCCGTTGAGACGATCGGGCACGCCCACGCGCGCGGATTGCGCGTTACGGGCCACATCGCGCACCCGCTGCCACTGGCTGCGGCGGCCGTGGACGGCAAGGAGCACACAGGACGCGCGGGCGGTTATCACCGCGCGGATGGAATTGTCTACGAGGACATCGTGCAACTCTTCCGTGGCGCCGCGGTGGCCGTGGTGCCTACGCTCTCGGTATTCGGGGGCGCCACTCGCATGTACGACGATCCCACGCTCTTGAGCGGTGCCGAGTCCCGAGCATTCCTCTCTCCGTACCTGGAGTTCTGGGCTATGAACTTTCCGTCGCCGACGCGCGATCCCGCGCAGCGGCGCAATTGGGAACGCATAAGGGAAGTGATGCGCGCTGCGGCGCGCCGCCTTCACGCCGGGGGCGTGCGACTGGGAGCGGGCACGGATGCGCCCTTTCCGCCGTGGGCCGTGCACTGGGAGCTGGAGGAGCTGGTCGCCTCTGGTTTGAATCCTGTCGAGGCGTTGCGTGCCGCGGCCTTTGAGGCGGCGCGGATCCTCGGCATTGAAGGCCTGGGGAGGATCGCGGAAGGCTCCACGGCCGACATCCTGCTGCTGGATGGGAATCCGCTGCAGGACATTCGCAACACGCGTCTGATCTGGATGGTCATCAAGGGCGGCCGCATCCAGTAAGGCAACAGCGCGGCCCTCTGCACGTTCCGCCTGCACAGGAGGATGGACGGTCTCTTCGCCGCTCGGTGGTCCTGCGCGCTGGCTCTCGGCGGCGTACGCAGTTGGACGGCGAGCGGCGCTGGAGCCGGTCAGGTGTCATACGTCTTTTTCGTGCGACCTAACTTGCGCTTGCAGTTGACGAGCCGCACGCAGTACATGGGCGCGGAGCCGCAGCGTCTCTTCGGGCGCGCGGCTCGCAACTGAAGCGCGAATCCGTTAGGCGGCGCAAAAAGAGCGTCTGCGCCAGAACGCTGCCAAAGAATCGCCGGATGGAATGCCAGTGAACTGCGCACGCACCCGTATCTGTGCGGTGCTCGCAATTCTCGGCGGAGCATTATGGGCGTTATCGTGGAGTCTTAACGTCCTCACAGAGGATGGCACGCGAGCGGTTCTCGGCTTATCGGAGCGCGGCTGGCGGAGGCTCCTGGATCCGGCGCTCGCGTTCCTGATCATCGCGCTGTTTGCATACAGGACGCGGTACTCATGGCCAGGTTCGCGGGCCGCGGCGTTTGGTTGGTCGATTGCCATTCTCGGTCTTCTAACCATGCTCGCGGGAAACATCATCGAGTTCTGGATAGGGGAGCTGCTCTACCTTGACGTCCCAGGCCAGTTCAAGCCGACTGATCACCTCGGCTGGGCGCTGTTCCTAGCTGGTTTGATGATCCTAGTGCCCGCTGGATTCGTCGTTCTCGGAGTTGCGCATTTCCGATCGCGAATTATCTCGGGTTGGCGGCGCCTACTCCCGCTGCTGATGGGATTACTTCCCGCAGTGCTGCTGGTCGTAGCAACCGTCGCCCAAGCTGCGCTTGGGGCTGTCCTTCTCGTCTTTGCTCTGGGGTGGGTCATGCTAGGCTATGATCTGTGGTCAAGCGGTAAACGCGCCGCCTAACTCGGCGCTGCAGCGGACGCGAACCCGCATGCCTCGCCTTCGCGAGCGCGTTAGTGTTTGCGCGCGGGTTCGCGCCGCTGAGCGCGAGATCCGTTAGGCGCCCACCGACAGAGATTCCAAAGGGGGCAACAATGACACCCCGGATTCTCACATGCCTAGTCAGCGGCTGCTCAAGCGTCATCATCCTGCCCACGGCGCGGCGCTGTCACCGAGACAGGCTGGACGCTGCTCTGTTGGGCCTCCTCCTCGGTCCTGCTGCTTTCCTGCAGTTGCTGGCCGAGCCGAGGCCGCGCCTTCAACCGGTGGCCTGAGCGTGCCCCGGCTCGTGACCCCCAGACCCCTCTTCTCCGTTTCGCCGGACCGGCAAGCTCAGGAGCGCCAGCGAGCGGATCACATGGAGGCCGCCGTCCGGATCAGCCGCCGCGAGGCAAGGCGGGTCTTCTGGGAATGCATGGCGCTGGCCTTCCTAGCGGCGCCGATCTACGGATGGAGTTGGCATCTGACAGATCCACGCCTGATCCAGGTTGCACACGCTGCGGCGGCCTTTGTCAACTTCGGCCTGCCTTTCTTCCGATGGCTCGTGTTCCATGTGCGGCGGTCCGACGCGTTTGGCTAATCGAGAGTGGCAAGGTCCAGGCACGAGGTGTACCGGGCTTGGGAATGGGCGGGCTGGCGCGTGGTACGCCGATGTTGGGCGCCTAACCCGCATTTGCAGCTGACGGGAGCGTGAGCGCGGCGCAGCCGCGCGGAGTATCTTAATTGCTGGATCGCGCGGCGGCGCCGCACGCTCCCGCAGCTGAAATGCAGTCCGTTAGACCGCTGCCGTTCCTTTGAGATCAGCCATAGTGATACCGGGCCTGCAAGAACTCCACTCGGTCATCGAAGACCTCGTATACCAACCGATCGGCCTCATTGATTCGACGTGACCAGACGTTGCCGCCAAAGTGCTTCAGGTGTTCTGGCTTGCCCACACCGACGTAGGGTTCGCGAAGCACTGCCTCCATCAAGTCGAGCACCCGAAGCGCCGTCTTGCGATTCGTGTCGACCCAATACCGGAGGTCCTCGAGGCACTCCTCCTGAATTACCGCCGCTCGCCGCCGTGGGCGGGCCACGATTAGCTCTTTCCCACTAATTCCCGGCGCAATGCGGCTAGGTCACGCCGCCGCCAGCGTCCCCGCCGAGCTCGTGCCAGCGCCGCGAGGAGCCGCGCGGCATTCTCGGGCGAGCGCAGGAGGTACGCAGTCTCTTGGAGGCTGCTGAGTTCCTCAGCAGGAATGAGCGCCATGTCCGCGTGCCCGCGCCGCTCGATCAATGCGGCTTCGCGCGAGTCCTCGACTTCATCCCAGAGCTTTGCGAGGTTCTGCCTGGCGTGGCTGTAACTTGTCTTGGTCGCCATGATTGGGCTCGCTGCCATTTGTACAATAAACCTGTACAATAGTGGTCTCCTTGTCAAGGCAGCGGTCTAACCAGAAGCGCAGGGCGTTATGCGCACTGCCTTCTTGACCCTTGCGCCTACCAGCATACAGTAGTATTCTTAATATCGTACATCAGCAAAGCGAGGCAGGATGGGGTCCAAAGCAGCCGGGGTCGGGCGGCCGAGGCGGACCGGCAAGTGGGTGCGCAAGAACATGGCTATGGATCCCCGGAAGCTGGCCGTGGCAAAGGCCTATCTTGGAGTCGAAACCGAGACCGACGCAGTAGATGCCGCCCTCGATCTCGTGGCCTTTCAGGCCGAGGTGGCCGGGGGGTTGCGGGCTGCCGCTGCCGCGGGGCCGTGGCGTACACCGGTCCGCAAGTAGCGAGTGGCCAAGTACGTCCTGGACACGAATGTCCTGATAGATGCCCTCAACCTGCCGGCGCAACTTGAAGCCCTGCTCGGCTTCCTGCACTGGGCTTTGCCGACAACCTATCTCAGTGCCATCGTCGTTTACGAGCTCGCCGCGGGTACCACGACGCCGCGCCAACGCGCGCTCTTGGAGCAGCAGGTAGCCGGTCCCTTCGTCCGGCGCGGGCGGGTCTTTGCTCCTTCGGTGGGGGCCTGGCAACGGGCCGGCCGGCTCTTTGCGGGCGGTCATCGAGTTTCAACGCCCGCAGGGCTCAATGATCTCCTCCTAGCGGTCAGCAGCCGGGAGGCGGGGCTAACTATCGTTTCGAACGACCGGGGGGTTCGGCGCCTGACGGGGATAGTTTCTGGTCTGAGCGTGGTTCCGCCATTCCCGACACCGCCGTCCAAAGGCGGCGCATAACCAGCGCTTGCAGCAGACGAGGCCCTCAGCGCTTCGGCCGCCGCCGGATATCTTATGGCCTTGGATCGGCGGCGGCCTCAGCAGGGCCTCGCTGCTGAAGCGTGAGTCGTTAGGCGCACGCAAATGATTCCCTGGCCCTGGAAGGCGGCGCCGGAGGTTCACATGCGAGGTTATGGCCGGCGGCTCTGCCGTGTCTTGACAATCCTGCCCGCAGGATTTGGTCTTGCGGCCGAGGCTTACGCGCAGTCCGTCCGGTTTCAAGGGTCGGTGCTCACGCCAACCGAGCGGCCTCTCTCCGAAGTCGAGGTCACGGTGCTGGAACTGTCCCGCACCGCCCTGAGCGACTCGGCAGGCCACTTCGAGTTTGGCCCACTCCCGCTAGGCGAGTATGTGGTCCGGGTCCGTCGCATCGGCTTTAAGGGTCAGTACTTCTCGCTTCGACTCGAAGCCTCGCGGCCCAAGGATATCCAGATCGTCATGGAGCCGGGGACCTACCAGCTGCCTGAGCTAAAGGTTGTCGCACGGTCGCTCAAGCCTATCGAGTACGCCTATACCCGTAAGTACGACGATTTCTTCCGTTATCGAAACCTCGGCCTAGGCTTCTTCAAGACCCGTGCGCAATTCGAGAAACTCAATCCTCTGAGGACCGCAGATCTCCTCGGCGGGATCCCGCGCATCAGGGTGCGGCACCAGGCCTTTGAAAGTCCGCTGGTATGGATTGCGGGTTGCAATAGACTCGGCATCTACATTGACGGGTCGCTTCAGTACCCCGTCGAGGGCACGTCGGGGGATCGTTTGGACCGGCTGCTGCCGAGTCAGATCGAGATGATTGCGGTCTTCCGGGGGCCGGCGGAAATGCCGGCCGAGGCGGCAATGTTCGCATACAATGATTGCGCAATCATGATCTGGACGCGCTAGGGTCGTGTTCAGTGCAGGCGGCGCCTAACCCGCATTTGGAGCTGGCGAGGGCGTAAGCCGCTGCGCAGCCGCGTGAGGTATCTTAGCTGCTAAGGTCGCGCGGCTCCGCCGCACGCCCTCGCAGCTCAAATGCGGAGCGTTAGACGGCAGCACGGAGGGCTCAAGATGGCACGAACGCTTCCTTTCCTCTTCCTCCTTGCAGCGGCATGCGGACCTGCTCTCAGCGTCACCCCCTTGTCGCCTGAGAAATATCCGCCCAGACCCGCCGAGTACAGAATCGTGCTCATGGCGAGTCGCGTGCCGAGGTGTCCCTACGAAGAGTTGGCCCTCCTAACCTCTCGCAAGCGGAGTGCCTTCGTGTCCATGGACGCGGTTGCCGAGTCACTGCGCAGGCAGGCGCGGGCCCTCGGCGGTGACGCCGTGATCAACGTCAGGCCCGGGACAGCAATACAGGGAGCCACGCCAACTGGCAACGCAGCCATTATTGATAGTGACCCCGTCCTGACCGGTACGGTCATTCGTTTCACGGAAACTTCTTGCAGGGAATAGCGAACCTGAGATCGATCCACCTGCCCTCCTATGAGAGGCGAGCTCATGTAGCCGACGAACGTCACCAAGTGAGCCGCTGCTCGGCCGACTGAGTCTCCCAACGGCGACCTTGCCTTCTCGGCCAACGACCCTGGAGAAGGAACTGGGCAAGATCATTGAGCCTGCCGTCTAACCCGGATTTGGAGCTGCCGAGGGCGTAAGCGCGGCGGCAGCCGCGCGATATCTTTCATCTGCGAGGTTGCGCGGCTGCCGCCGCACGCCCTCGCAGCTCAACTGCAGAGCGTTGATATGACTGGGCTGCTGTCAAGAGTGAGATAGTTACGGCGGCACGCGATTGCTCCTCATTTGCTCCTGCTCGCCAAGAGCAAGGGAGGGACGGAGCCCGAGGCGGCTTCGACGATGATCCT
>JBQTJP010000101.1:0-12653 GCA_052386995.1 Armatimonadota bacterium | reverse complement strand
GTGGAGGCGAGTAGGCCACCTTGCATTTGGTGCAGATCACGCGGGCCAGGCGCTGCGCCAGCACCCCGATCAGCGATGAGCTGATCAGGAAGGGCTCGATCCCCATGTCGACCAACCTGGTGATCGCGCCGGCGGCGTCGTTGGTGTGCAGGGTGGAGAGGACGAGATGGCCGGTCAGCGAGGCCTGGATGGCGATCTGGCCCGTCTCCTGGTCGCGGATCTCGCCCACGAGCACTATGTCCGGGTCCTGCCGGAGGATGCTGCGCAGACCGTTGGCGAACGTGAGGCCGGCTTTCGCGTTGACCTGGACCTGATTGATCCGGGGGATCTGGTATTCCACCGGATCCTCAACGGTCACGATGTTCTTGTCCATCGTGTTCAGCTTGCTCAGCGTGCCGTAGAGGGTCGTGGTCTTCCCGCTTCCCGTGGGACCCGTGACAAGGAGAAACCCGTAGGGCTTGGCGGCCGCGTTCTCCCATTGGCGGAGGGTGTCGCTGGGGAATCCCAGTTTGGTCAGGCCGATCATCGTCGAGGACTGATCGAGAATGCGCATGACGACTTTCTCGCCAAACATCGTCGGCAGCGTCGAGACTCGCAGGTCGATGTTGTGGCCATCGGCGACGAGATGGATGCGGCCGTCCTGCGGTTTGCGGCGCTCGGCGATATCCATGTCGGCCATGATCTTCATGCGCGAGACCAGAGCCGCTTTGAGATGCTTGGGTGGGTTCATGACGTCCCGCAGCACGCCGTCCACCCGGTAGCGGATCCAGACCTGGCCGCGCTGCGGCTCGATATGGATGTCGCTGGCGCTCTGCTTGACCGCTTCATCGATGATCAGGTTGACGAGCTTGACGACGGGCGCTTCCTCAACGAGGGCTTTCAGCTGCTCGAGCGTGGGATCGTCCTCGCTGCCGAGCTCCGCGCCGAACTCCGGCGAAGACTCCCGCAACACGCGTTCCATCAAATCCGTGTCGGTGATCTGGTAGCTGCGCGCGAGCGCGGTGGCGATCTCATCTTCGGTGGACACCGCCACGTCGACTTCCATGCCGGTGATCAGCCGTACGTCGTCCAGCGCGATGACGTTCAGCGGGTCGGCGATGGCGACCAGGACGCGACCGTTGCGCTTCTCGACCGCGATGCACTTGTGACGGCGGGCCAGGGCCTGCGGGATGAGTTTGGCGACCTCGGCGTCGACGCGGCGCTCGCCCACGGTGATGTACGGATAGCCCCACTGCTCCGCCATGCCGCGCGCGAGATCGACGTCGGAGACCACGCCCATGTCGCGCAGTATATGGCCGAGGCGCTCGCCGGTACGGCCCTGGACTTCCAGCGCCGCGGCCAGCTGGCCTTCGGTCACAATGCCCATGCTGACGAGGATCGTCCCCAGCGCCTCACTTCCGGCCCGTGCACGCGGTGGTCGAGCCGGCGGCGGGGCGCCGTCGGCGGCGCCAGCCGCGTCGGCGGGCGGCGCCGCCGGCTCGACCGGTGGCTTTTCACGTCGCTTTGGAGGGGAGGGCGGCGCGACGGGGGGCTGTCGCACCGCCACGCCGGGCCCGCCGCCGTTTGGCGGCGCAGGCCGCGTGGGCGGCTCCGCCAGCTTCGCCTGAACTTGAGGATCATTCGGGGACACCGCCGCCGCCTGCTGATACGCCTGAAAGACCTGGTCGGTCTCGCCGCGCGCAAGATGTTTGTCGGCCGCGGTCAGGTACGCAAGTCCGGCCTCGCCCCGCAGTTCGAGGGCCCGGAAAATCGTCGCCAGGTCCCAATGAACCCAGGGCTCGTCCCCGTCCAGCTCGGCCAGGTGGAGGTACGCGTCGCGCGCCTCTGTCATGCGCCCGGCCCGAACCGCCGCGCGCGCGTCGGCGAAGCGAAAGGCGCGCTCGAGGGTCAGGCTGTCATCGGGCAGGCCAACGGCGTTCTTGAGGGTATGCAGCGCGCCGTCTCGGTGGTCGGAAGAAGGCATGATGGCCCCGGCTGTGATCGTTGGTGTCGATCTCTAAGGATATGCCCAAGACCGCTCGAATTTCCCCACGAATCACAACGGCGGCCCCGAGTAGGCCGCCGCGCTTCTCGTAGCAACCCGGCCGACCGGCATAGGAGCCGGTCCCTCGGCTTTGCGTCCCCGAATCGCTTCGGGTTTGCCCGTTCGAGACTAGTGCTACAATCTTCTGGGCATATTTCGACTTGCCCGCCGAAGATTGCGAACACAATAGCACAAGGTTGGGCACGGCGCAAGCCAAGGTCCGAAGAGATTCACGGGAGGTTCAGGGCACGCATATCCACATCGCGACCACTCTCGCGTTGCCGGCGCGAGGCCGCCACACGCGGTCTGGCCGCGCGACATCGGAGGGAACCGCACGGTGGATCTCTATCAGACCGAGACTCGCCTGCTCAGTGGACTGCTGCGCGACCGCCATCTCGCCATGCTCGCCGTCAACGAAGGCTTTCACGTGGACCTGCTGCGCTCGCCGCAGGCGCGCCGCCTGGCCAAGGTCATCCTCGAGCTCTATGCTTCTCCGGGCGCCGTGGTCGAAGAGAGCACGGTGCGGGCGGAGCTCGCCGACCGCAACCTGATCTCTCCGGAACTCGACCGGTACCTGGAGGCGGTGGCACAGATCCCCCCACTGAACGCCGGCGATCTCCTCGCCCAGGTCGAGGTCTTGAAGGCGCACGAGAGCCGCGAGCTGCTCTCGTCGGTGCACGAGAACATCGGCGGCTACCTCTACAGGGGCGACACGCAGCAGGCTGACATCGTGCAGTTCACGACCGAGGCGATCCATCAGCTGCTCGAGATCCAGCGCCGCCGCGTGCGGCGCCAGGTCTCGCCGATCTCGGAGGCGTTCGGAGGCCTGGCCACGCCCGGGCGCGAGGAGATGACAGACGGGATCCTCGGCTTCTCGATCAGCCCGTTCGATCGCCTGAACATGCTGCTCTCGGGACTCCGGCGCGGCTTCTACTACGGGCTCGCCGGCGCCCCGCGCCGTGGTAAGACGAACTTTGCGCTCGATCTCGCCGCGTACGTCGCCACCAATCATCGGGTCCCGGTGCTGTACTACACCTGGGAGCAGACCCGGCGCGTGCTCGCGGCGCGCTTGATCGCCAAGGAAACCGGCATCAATCCCACCGCGATCCTCGGTGGGTGGGATGGGTCCGGCAACGCGGTGGCTCCGCAGGTGGCCGCGGCAAGGGATTCGCTGGCCCGCTACGGTCCCTACCTGCACCTTGTCGAGGCCGGGCGGAAGGAGACGCTCGACCGGATCCGGGCGCACGCACACAACCTGATGCAGGAGTTTCAAACGCAAGACATCGTGATCTTCTTCGACTACCTCCAAAAGATCCCGTCGAACGAATACGTTGATGACTGGAAGGCCCGCACCGACCGGATCTCGACGGCGTTGGCGGAGATGAGCCTGGAGTTGAATTGTCCGATCTTCGCGATCTCCCCGCTGGACAAAGAGGGCTGCCGCCTGGACGAGCGGCCCGTGGAGGAGTCAGAGATCTTCAACCCGTTCAACCGCCCGACGATGCATCACAGCATGGGCTCCGGCGACCTGGAATATGACCTCGACGTCGCCATGGTGCTGGCGAAGGACTGGAAGGCCACGCACGATCTCCGGCAGTTGATCGAGACCCGCGCGAAGTCCGAAGGCATCGCCACGAATGAGCTGCCGCGCGTCGATATCGTCAACATGTTCATCGACAAGAATCGCGACGCGCCGGAGGCGGCGTCCAACATCGTCCAGTACGCGTTCTTCGTCACGCTGAACAAGCTCGTCGAGCTGGACTACAAGACGGACCAGGAGTACCGACCCGATTTCCATGGCTTCTCGAAGTTGCAGGAGATTTACAGTTACCTGCGCGAGCACGGGTTCGGACCGACCCGCGACTACGCAACGGCGCAGCGTACGGGAGTCACTGGAGGTCTCCGATGATTGTTGACAAGCGCGCGCCCATCTATCCCATCCGCACCGTCGCACAGCTGACCAGCGTCAACCCGCGGCGCATCCGGGCATGGGAAGACCAGTACCATCTGCTCTCGCCGGCCCGGACCGGAGGCGGTCACCGCCTCTACAGCGAAGAAGATGTCGAGCGGATCCGCTGGGTCAAGGCCATGGTCGACCGCGGGATGAGCCTGAAGGGCATCCAGCGTCTCGTCGAGACCCCCCGGACCGCGTCACTGGCCGCGGAGGGACGGGGCTCGGGGCGATGAAGGTCGAGATGGACCGCGAGCAGGTGATCATGTTCACGCCTCATCATCGGGTCGAGGGCGATCTGCATCTGCCGTCGACGGCCCGCATCTCCGACCGTCTGAACCAGGCCAAGGATTTTCTGCCCATCACCACGGCCCGCGTGTTCAGCCTGGACGGCCGGTTGCTCTACGAGACGAACGTCGTGATGGTGCACAAATCCCACGTCGTGATGATCATGGAGCGTCATGAGACCCTCTAAGAGCCCGGTCGCCCGGCGACGCGTCCGCCTGGGCGAAGTCCTGGTCGAGGCCGGTCTCATCACCCGGGCGCAGCTCGATCAGGCGCTCCAGGCCCAGCAGACCAGCGGCGACCGCCTGGGCAAGGTGCTGGTCGCGCTGGGGGTCACCAGTCCGGACGCGATCGCGAAGGCCATCGCCAACCAGATCGGCATCGAGTACGTGCACATTCAAGGGACGACGATTCCCGAGGCCGTGCTGACGTCGCTGCCCGAGGCGCTGATCCGCCGCTACCAGGTGGTGCCGCTGCGGACCGACGGGGACGCGCTGGTGCTGGGCATGGTCGACCCGCTGGACGTGCTGGCGCTCGACGACATCCGGCGGGTCGTCGAGCGCGAGATCATCCCCGCCGCGATCACCCCCGAGGGGTTCACGTACGCCGTCAACCAGTATCCGGCGATGGACAACTCCCTCGACCAGGTGATCCAGGAGATCCGACAGAGCGACGTCGCCATCGACGATGACGCCGGGATCGACAAGCTCCGGCAGATCACCGAGGAAGCCCCGGTCGTGCGCCTGGTCAACCTCATGCTGGTGCAGGCGATCCGGCAGGGCGCCAGCGACATCCACGTCGAGCCGCAAGAGACCAACGTGCGGATCCGGTACCGGATCGACGGCACGCTCTACAGCGTCAAGATGGCGCCCAAGCACGTCCAGGCCGCGACCGTCAGCCGCGTCAAGATCATGGCGAACATGAACATCGCCGAGCGGCGTGCGCCCCAGGACGGCCGCATCGAGCTGCGCGTCGACGGGCGCGAGATCGACCTGCGCTGCTCCAGCATCCCGACGACCTTCGGCGAGAAGGTCGTCATGCGGATCCTGGACAAGCGGACCGCGCTGGTCGGCATCGAGAAGCTCGGCCTACTCTCCTACGACCTTCCGCGATTTGAGGGGCTCGTCACCAAGCCGTACGGGATCATCCTGATTACCGGTCCGACCGGCAGCGGGAAGACGACCAGCCTCTACGCCATCCTCAATCGGCTCAACAAGACAGAGGTCAACATCATCACGATCGAAGACCCTGTCGAGTACCAGCTGCCGGGCATCGCCCAGGTGCAGATCAACCCCAAGGCCGGGCTGACCTTTGCGACCGGCCTGCGGTCGTTCCTGCGCCAGGATCCCGACATCATCATGGTCGGCGAGATCCGCGACGAGGAGACGGCCCGCATCGCCATCAACGCCGCCCTGACCGGCCACCTGGTGCTGTCGACACTGCACACCAACGACGCGCCCGGTGCGGTCGTGCGGCTGGCCGATATGGGGATCGAGCCATTTCTGGTCTCGTCATCCGTGATCGGCGTCGTCGCGCAGCGGCTCGTCCGCGTGCTGTGCCAGAAGTGCCGGGAACCCTACACGCCTCCGCCTGAGGTCGTGGCGCGCTACGGTCTGGGTGCGGCAGGCGAAGAGATCGTCATCTACAAGGCCAAGGGCTGCGAGCACTGCAGCCACATCGGCTACAAGGGGCGCATCGGCCTCTTTGAGATCTTGATCATGGACGACGAAGCGAAGACGCTGGTGACCAAACAGGCGCCTTCGGATGTCCTCAAGCGCGCCGCACAGAACGCGGGCATGCGGACGCTGCAGCAGGACGGGGTCGCCAAAGTTCTCGCGGGGATGACCTCGCTCGAAGAGTTGCTGCGCGTGGTTTTCGTCGAGTAGGAGGGATCCGTGGATGCACATTGATGACTTGCTACGAGAGGTCGTGGCCGCCTCGGCATCGGACCTGCACCTGACATCGGGCATCAAGCCCACGATGCGCGTCTGGGGCCGGCTGCAGCCCATGGAGCAGTACGAGGTGCTGTCGCCCGAGGACACGTTCCAGCTCGGGTACAGCATGCTCAACACGTTCCAGAAGCAGAAGTTCGAGAAGTTCTGGGAGCTCGATCTGTCCTACGGCGTGCCGGGCCTGGGCCGTTTCCGGGTGAACATCTACCGGCAGCGGGGGGCCGTCGGCATCGCCACCCGTGTGGTGCCCATGACCATCCCGTCCATCGAGGCCCTGAACCTGCCGCCGGCGCTGAAGGATCTCACGCGCAAGCCCCGCGGTCTCGTCCTCGTGACCGGCCCGACCGGGCACGGCAAGTCCACGTCGCTGGCGTCGATGATCGACTTCATCAACAATGAGCGCAGCGGGCACATTGTGACCGTCGAAGATCCGATCGAATACCTTCATCAGCACAAGAAGAGCATCGTCAACCAGCGAGAGCTGGGGTTTGACACGCAATCTTTCCCGAACGCGCTGCGGGCCGTGCTGCGCGAAGACCCCAATGTCGTCCTCATCGGCGAGATGCGCGACCTCGAGACTATCGGCGCCGCCCTGACGATCGCCGAAACCGGTCACCTGGTGTTCGCCACGCTCCACACGGCGAACGCCGCCCAGTCGGTCGACCGCATCATCGACGTGTTTCCGCCGTATCAGCAGCAGCAGATCCGTATCCAGCTGGCCAGCGTGATCGAGGCGGTCATCTCGCAGCAGCTGCTGCCCAACGCGCGGTTTCGGGGTACCCGGGACAGCCGGACCGCCCAGCGCTCGCGCCTCGGCGGGACCACGGGGAACTGGCCGACGATCGAGGAAGTGGGCCGGGTGCCGTCGGTCGAGGTCATGTTCTCGACTCCGGCGATCCAGAACCTCATCCGGGAAGCGAAGACCCACCAGATCGAGACCGCGATCCAGACCGGCGGCCAGTACGGCATGCAGACCATGGACCAGTCGCTGCGCGATCTCGTGCTGCAGAAGATGGTGTCACTCGACGACGCGCTGTCCCGGGCGATCCATCCGGAGGAGCTCCGCAAGATGATTCGGGAAGCCGGCGGTGAAGCCGAACCTGCTCGTGCTGCCAGGAGGTAAGAGGAGATGGCCGTCTTTCGCTACAGCGCCAAAGACAACACTGGCCGCATGATCGCCGGGGTGATCGAAGCCGACAGCGACGCCATGGTCGTCGACCGGCTGCGCGACATGGGGTTCTTCATCACGAAGCTCGAGCGCACGATCGAGCGGACCGACGTCCTGCAGAGCCTGCAGGGATGGATGGGCATCGGCCTCAAGGACCTGGCCATCTTCAGCCGGCAGTTCGCCACGATGGTCAACTCCGGATTGTCGCTGGTGCGGACGCTGACGATCCTCGAGCAGCAGTCGTCGAACAAGCGGCTCAAGGAGATCACCGCGGCGGTGCGGGTGGACGTCGAAGGCGGGCGTCCCCTGTCGGATTCCATGGGCCGCCATCCGAAAGCGTTCTCGTCCCTCTACGTCAACATGGTGAAGGCGGGCGAGACGGGCGGCGTGCTCGACGAAGTGCTCAACCGCGTCGCCACCTACATGGAAAAGGAGCAGGCACTGCGCAGCAAGGTCCGCTCGGCGATGGTCTACCCGATCCTGCTGACCATGGCCGCCATGGGCGGTCTGTTCTTCATGACGATCGTGATCCTGCCGCAGTTCGAGACGCTGTTCAGGGAGATCGGCGGGTCGGGCCAGCTGCCGCTGCCGACGCAGATCGCGATGGCGAGCAGCGTGGCGATCCGGCGATACTGGTATATCATCTTGGCGGTGATGGGGGTCACGGTATACGTCCTGCGCCGGTATCTTCAGACCCCCGGCGGCCGGGCGCGCTACGACCGCTTCAAGCTCAAGATGCCGGTGCTGGGCGAACTGAACCGGAAGATCGTCGTGGCCCGCTTCACACGCACGCTGGGGACGCTGATCAGTAGCGGCGTGCCGATCATGCAGTCGCTCGAGGTCGTGGCCAAGGCCATCGACAACGTGGTCATCGGCGAAGCGGTGGACGCGGTCCGGGCCAGCATCCGCGAAGGTCAGACGATCGCGATCCCCCTGCAGTTTTCGGGCGTCTTCCCACCGATGGTCGTGCAGATGGCCAAGGTGGGCGAAGAGACCGGTGCACTCGAGCAGATGCTCGAGAAGGTTGCCGACTTCTACGATGTCGAAGTCGAGACGATGGTCGCGAGCCTGACCTCGTTGCTGGAGCCGATCCTCATCATCGTCATGGGCGTGATCGTCGGCGCGATGGTCATCTCGCTGTACCTGCCGATCTTCCAGCTGGCGACGGGCGGTCGCTAAGCAGAGGGCGCTCTTCCCGCCCCAGGGCGACGGCCGTACCGGCAAGCACCCAAAAGACGTTCGCGGGACCCATGTGGCTCCAGCCCAGCTGGAGCCACAACCCATACCCGACCATGGCGGCGGCAAGTCCCGCCGCGAGCGCGTATGAGCCGGCCCGGCGGCGCAACGCGCCGCGAAGAGCAGATGCGACCACCGCCCACACCCACACATAGGCCGCCAGACCGGCCAGGCCGATGCTGAACGCGAAGTGCAGCGTCTCGGTGTGAGGTGTGTCGATCCCAACGATTCTGAAGCCATACAGTCGCAGCCATTCCGGTGATCCCGCATCGGGAAACCGGCCCTGGAGCGCGCCAAACCCCCACCCCAGGACAGGACGCTTGACGATCATCGGAAGGGTGTGCTTCCAGACATAGAGTCGCTGCGCCAGCGACGAGTCGCTCGGGTCGAAGGTCAGCGTCACGCGCCGGCCAAACGACACATACGGATTGGTGACGTCCAGCAGGAGGGCCGTGACGACGCCAATCGCCGCCAGTGTGATCAGACGGCGACGGATCTGGGGAGACCGTGGAAGCAGCACGAAGAGCAGCACCCCTGCGCCGGCCAGGGCGCCCCACGCCGCGCGGGTCTGAGATGTGACGGCCGCCGCAAACAGGAGCGTGGAGGCAGCGGTGTACAGCCAGCGCGCCTTCTCTCCGCTCGCCAAAGCGGCAAGGGCGACGGCCGCGGGGAGAACGAGGCTGACGTAGCCGCCCAGGAAGAACGCGTTTCCGAGTGTCCCCGGCGTTCGGCCTTCACGCTGAATGCCTTCGATCCCCAGCCACGCGTTCACGGGTAATCCATAGAACTGGGCCAGGGCGATGGCGCCCACCAGGCTGCCTCCGGCCAGGGCGGCGGCCACGACGGCGTTGCTGCCCCGCCGGTCCAGCCGCGATGCGGCGAGTGCCGCGATGATGTACCCGGCAAACGTCAGCAGTCCCTCGCCCCGCAGCGAGGATGGGAACAGGCTCCCGAAGCGATCGACGGACGCAATCGTGGCAAGTGTCGCAATCAGCAGGAGGGTCACTCCCGGGACGTCCAACGGGGTACGAACGGGGTGACCGCCCCGCCGCGCGTGGATATAGAGTCCGACGACGAGGAGCAGCGAGGTCAGCAGGGTCGCTTCGACCTTTCTCTCGATGGTTGGCAGCAGCGGGATAGCGGCGATGAAGAGGACGAGCCCGACGATGATCACGCGATTCATCGCGGCCATAGTACCACGGCCACGCGAACCACGCGTCCGGGGCTCGTTTCCGCGTGTGTCTAGAGCGCTTGGGGCATGGGCATAAAGGGTGTTGACCGGCGTGCGGTTACGTCGTGAGCGGGCCGTGTCCTCGGTCACATGGGGATGACGTCGGGAGGCGGGAGGTGAACTGTCGGGGAGAGACCGGAGTACACGAAGACCCCTGGTCTGATCGTTGCATCATTCATGGACTGGTATTAAGGTGAGTGCTAGGGACGGTGGAATTCACAACGAATGATTCAAGGAGGGATTCGCGGTGTTGAGGTTCTTCTGGAAAGCGAAGAGGAGTGAGCGCGGCTTCACGCTGATCGAGCTGGTCGTCGTGCTCGCGATCCTCGGCATTCTCGTTGCACTGGCGGTGCCGCGGTACCTGGGCGCCCGCAGAAACGCACTGATCGCCGAAGGCGACAACCTGCTCCAGGAGGCCAAGACCCTGGCGTGGGCGTACTTCCAGCAGTACAACACATGGGCGGGAGTCGACAGCGCGGCCCTGGTCAGCAGCCTGGGCTTCTCGGCGCCTGCAAGCGCCTGTTGGTCGTTTACCATCACGAACGCCGCGGCGGCTTCGATCCTCATCGCCGCCAACGATGAGCCTGCCGGGCGAAGCGCGTGCGGTCCGCTGCCCGGCGCTGCGGTGGTCACCCTGACACTCCAGAGCAACGGGTCGTCCGCGCGAACGCAGGCCGGCCTGTAGACCATCGTCTGTAATCGTCTCATCGAGTTATAATGGGAAGTGGCCCCGCGCGGGCCACTTCCCGTCTCTGCTGATGATGCGTGACGATCCCCTCGATCGCGCGATACCTTCTACTGTGTGGCCCTCACTCGGGCGTCGCGGGATGTCCCCATCTGCCTCGGGCGGCCAGGCGGTAGCGCGGTCGGGCGTCTTCGTGCAGATCGCGATTGTGGGGGGTCTAATGGCGCTGGCGGCGGTCTTGCGGTTTGCGTCGATCGGCGACCGCAGCCTCTGGTTCGACGAGGCGTTTTCCGCGTTCGCCGCAAACCGGTCGCTGGGAGAAGTGATCGCCTTCTCGAAGTGGGGCGATCCGCATCCTCCGCTGTATTACCTGGTCCTCTCGGGATGGATCAAGATGTTCGGGATCGGTGAAGCCGCGCTCCGCTCGGTCGGCGCCCTGGCCAGCATCCTCACGGTCGGGGGGACCTGGTGGCTGGGCCGGCGGCTCGGCGGTCCCCTCGTAGGCGCCCTCGGCGCGTTTCTCACGGCAGTCGCACCGCTGCACGTCGTCGCTGCGCAGGAGGCCAGGATGTATCCTCTGCTCGGCCTTCTGACGATCACCTCGTGGGCGGCCCTCCTGCTGGCCGCAGAGGAACGGTGGTGGGCATGGCCGGCCTACGTCGCCGCCACAGTACTCTCACTCTACACGCATCATTTTGCGTTCCTCACGCTGGCGGGTCAGGGCGTCTTCGTGCTGGCCGCGGCTCCCCATATCCGCCGCCCGTGGGTGGTGAGCCAGTTACTCATCGTGATAGGGTACCTCCCGTGGTTGCCCCTCCTGATAGAGACGGTCTTGTCCGGACGCGCGTGGCCCCACGTCCGCCCGCCATTCGCGCTGCACACGGTCCTGAATCTCTTCGGTCTCCTCGCCTTTGGCGGCCACATCCTTGGATTCGACGGGTACTTCGGATGGCAGGCCCCGCCGACGCCGGGCATCGTTGAAGCCGCGATCCTGGTTCCATTCCTGGCGCTCGTGCTGGCCGGCGCGGTGTTCCTGCGTAAGACCCCTCGATCCCTGTGGCTGCTTGTCGGCTACCTTGTCGTACCGCTGGGCATCGTCCTGGTCTTCACGCTTCGCCACAACGTGTTCTACCCGCGGTATTTCTCATATCTGGTGCCTCCCTTCGCCATCCTCACGGCCTGCGGCATTGCGGCGGTCAGCGGCCGCGCAGCACCGGCGTTCCGGCGCACCGTGGCCCTGGCGCTGGTACTGGCTCTCCTGGGGTTCTCCGCTCCTGCCCTGGAGCGGGTGTACGCCAGCGGTGATGTGTGGAACTGGCGCACCGCGGCGGCCCTGGTCGCGGAGGGGGCTGCACTGGACGATCTCATTCTGCTTATCCCCGGCATAGGATCGATTCCGTTCTCCTACTATTACAGAGGCACGCAGCGTATCGTGGAGATGACGCCCCGTGAGCTCTGGGATGTCACGGGTGGGACCGCCCGCCCCGATCCCGCCGCCGACGAAGCCAACAAGGCGGCGTTCCGGGCCTACGCGGACCGCCACAGAGTCATCTGGATCGTCTTCACGCGCCCCTTCCCGGTCCCAGCATGGGAGCGGCTCAAGAAGCTGCTGACGGACCTCTACGAACCCGACGGCCTGGCGGACTTCAAAGGCGTCTGGGTCCTCAAGACCGTCCGCCGTTAACCCTAGGGTCTGACCCGCTCCGCGCGGGGGCATAGATTCAAGTGAACGCGCGGGTAGTGGGGAACGCGGTTCAGGGTATCGACATGACCAGCCTGAAGCCCAAAGGGGAGCGGGCCTTTACGCTCGTTGAGCTCGTCGTCGTCCTGGCGATTCTCGGCATCCTGATCGCCCTGGCGGTTCCCCGCTATCTGGGTGCGCGGCGTGACGCGTTTTTCGCTGAGGCGGACGGCGTCCTCGCTGAGTTAAAATCACTGGCGTGGGGCTACTACCTCGAGCGCAACACATGGAACGGGATCGACGCGGCCAACATGTCGAGCACGTTCGGGTTCGTCGAGCCTCCGGATTCGGTTGGCTGCTGGGACTACACCCTGGTGCAGCCCGCCGACAGCAACGACATCCGCTTCAGGGCGACGGGGGACAACGATCCGATCAAGTGCA
>JBQTJP010000100.1:0-1827 GCA_052386995.1 Armatimonadota bacterium | reverse complement strand
TCGATCGGGGCTCCCTGCTGCTTCAGCAGCGCGCCGCGGGCGTCGAACGCGATTGCCATAGCGTACTCGCCCTGCGCGGCCCGGTTGCACGGCGCCGTGCCGGAATGGAGATAGACGCCGATGTTCTCATGGAGCTTGTCCATGAAGGCCCAGCCCTTCTCCTCGCCGAGCATCTGCAGCCAGGCGGCGATCGTCAGGTAGCCTGTGCCGGAGGATGCAGGGTTGGGCATCACGATCCGTCCCTTATAGGCGGGGTTCAACAGATCTTGCCAGGTTGACGGGGCCCGCAATCCCTTTGCTTTCGCCTCGACGTGGTTGTAGCAGATGACCGAGAGCCAGGCATCCATGCCGGTCCAGGTCATCGGGTTCTTGGTGTCGCGGAAGGCAGGCTTGAGCTGGTCGGCGCCCCTCGGAGTGTAGGGGAGCAGCATATTCTGGTCATCGAAGATCAGCATGCTGGTGACGGCCAGACCCCAGATGACGTCGGCACGCGGGTTCTCTTTCTCTGCCAGGATCCGCGCGGTGATGACCCCGGTCGAATCGCGCACCCAGTCGATGATGGTGCCGGGATTGGCGGCTTCAAAGGCCGCCTTGTATGGAGCCAGCTGCTCGTTTTCGAGCGCGGTATAGACCGTCAACCGCACAGGGGCCTGGGCGGCGGCGGTGCCCACCAGACCCGCGGCGAGAGCGACTGCGGCCGCTACGACCACCAAGCGCCTGAAAAGACCTGCCACGGAAGCCTTTGGCATACGATTCCCTCCCCTTATGGGTCGAGCGCTCCGGCGAATAGTGTTGCCCCTAGTATTCACTAGACCCCCGGTAAACCCTTGCCCGCAGGGAACCGCGACCCCGGCGGGGGCCGTACCGCGACGGCTACTCCGGCAGGCGCATCCGAATGCTCTTGATCTGCGTGTAGCTCAGCAATTCGTCCAGGCATTCTTCCCGGCCGAGACCGCTCTGCTTGATGCCGCCGTACGGCGAGCCGAGCGCGTGCCCGCCGGGAATGTTCACCCAGATGTAGCCGGCCTCGATGCGCCGTGCGAGCCGATGGGCCTTCGCATAATCATGCGTGTAGATCGCCGCGCTGAGGCCATAAATGACGCCGTTGGCCTGGCGGATCATTTCCTCCTCGTCATCCCAGGTCATGATGGCGATCACCGGGCCGAAGATCTCTTCCTGCGCGACCGTCATCTCGGGCCGGACGCCATCGAACAGGGTTGGCTGGATGAAGAAGCCGCGGTGCAGCGCCGGGTCTTCGGGCGGCCCGCCGCCGAACAGCAGCCGCGCGCCCTCGCGCTTCCCCGCTTCGATGTAGGAGAGCACCTTGTCGTATTGCTCGCGCGAGATCAGGCAGCCGACCTGGCTCTCCTCGCGCTCGGGCGGGCCCAGCCGGAGCGCCTTCACCCGCGCCAGCAACGTCTCGACGAAGCGATCGTGGAGATCGCGGTGCACGAACACGCGCGAGGTGCTGCTGCACGACTGTCCGGCGCGGTTGAGGTTCATCGCGCCGATCGCCGCCTCGGCCGCCTCGTTCGGGTCGATCTCGGGAAACAGGATCAAGGGATTCTTCCCGCCGAGCTCCAGCGTGACTGTCTTGAGCCCATCGCTGGCTCCACGCATGACCGCGCGCCCCGCTTCCACCGAGCCAATCAGCGCGATCCGCCGCACGAGGGGGTGGCGGACGAGCGCCGCCCCGGTCGTCGGCCCGTCGCCCGTGATGATGTTCACCACGCCGGGCGGGAAGATCTCCGCCACCATCTGGCCGAGTACCAGCGACGACAGCGGCGACTGCTCGGGCGGCTTGATCACGACGGTGTTGCCGGCCGC
>JBQTJP010000099.1:0-6735 GCA_052386995.1 Armatimonadota bacterium | reverse complement strand
GGGCATTCCTTGGTCGTGAGGTGGAAATCATCGAGGCCGGAGCACTGGACGGCTTCTCGGCGGACTCCGTCGGCGCGCTGTCCCCGCGGCCCGCGGATGAGGTTCTGGTCACCCGCCTGCGGGATGGGTAGTGAGCGCTCCCGACTTGCACACGTACACGTCGTCACGAAAGATCGGTGACGCCACCGTAACCGTGATCTCAGAAGGCTCCTGCCTGTGGGCGCCTCGGTTCGGTGTGCCCGAAGAGGCCTGGCGGCGCGCGATGCCGGACGCGGATGCGGACGGGCGCATTCACATCGCCTTCAATCTCATCCACATCCAGCTTCGGGGCGCCTCTGTGCTCGTCGACCCGGGATTCGATGATCCGTCGTCATCATGGGACCAAGCATTCGGTGCCCGCTGGCCGGCGTACACCCGCACACCCGGACTCGGGGCGGCACTGGCCGCGCTCGGCGTCCGCGCCGCGGAGATGACGCACGTGCTGATCACGCACGCGCACGATGATCACTTTGTCGGGATCACCGTCGAGGCAGGCGGCCGGCTCGAGCCGCGGTTTCCGCACGCGCGCCATCTGATCGGGCGCCAGGACTGGGAGGGCAATCCACGGCGGGTTGATCCGCTATCAGAATTGTCCATCCGGTTAGGCTTGATCCACGCGCGAGGCCTCCTGGATCTGGTCGATGGCGAGCGGGAGGTGGTCCCGGGCGTGAGCATGATCCACGTCCCCGGCGAGACGCCTGGGCACTCCGTTGTGCGCGTACGCTCGGGCGAGGAGCGCTTGTATTTCGTTGGGGATCTTTTTCACCACGCGTGTGAGATCGCCCATCCGGACTGGGTGTCACCCGGTCGTGATCCGGCGGTAATGCGCGCCTCACGCGACCGGCTACTCGCGGAGGCCTCTTCCACCGCTACCGTCGTCTTCGCGCACGCGCCATTCCCGGCGTGGGGGCGCATCGTCGCAGCAGAACGCGGTTACATCTGGGAACGACAGTGAGCCGGCCCCGCGGCAGTGGCGCGGGAGTGATCCTATCCGTGTACGTGCCTTGCGACCGGGGCGGTTCCCGCGCTGTTAGGCGACGCCTGCGCGTGCGGCCCGCGGACAGCGTCGCGGGCAACCTTCTTCCATTCGGTGCGCTCCATCAGCCCGAGGAACGCGCGAACGACGTTCGGGTCGAACTGCGTGCCCGCATTCGACTTCAGGCGATCGAAGGCTTCTTCGAGGGTCAGGCCTTTGCGATACGGACGGTCGCCGGTCATCGCTTCGAACGCGTCGACCACGGCCACGATTCTCGCGAGAAGCGGGATCGCCTGCCCGGCCAGCCGGTCGGGATACCCGTTGCCGTCCCACCGCTCGTGCGAATGCAGGACCGCTTGCTTGACGTCGTTGGGCAGCGGAGCGTGGCGCAGGATCTCAAATCCCGCCTCGGCGTGCTTTTGCATGACGACCCATTCTTCCGGTGTCAGCGGGCCCGGCTTCATCAGAATGGCGTCGGGGACGCCGATCTTGCCCACGTCGTGCAGACGCGCAGCGACCTTGGCGTCCTCGATCACCGCGGACTCCAGCCCTAGCGCGCGTCCGACATCCGCGGCGAGGGTCGCCACGCTGGTCGAGTGGTCGCCCGTGTACGAGTCTTTGGCGTCGATGGCGCCGGCCAGGGCCTGATAGGTGCCGAGGTGGGCAGCGATGAGATCGTCGTGCTGCTTCAGCAGTTGCCGGGACGCCCGACGGACCAGCACGAACACCGATCCGTACAGGATGAACAGTCCCAGCGGCACCGCGAACCAGATCGTGCGCCGCAGGTGAACGAGCCGCTGGTTGAGGACGGTGAGATCGTAGAAGATCTCAAAGGCCGCCACGGTCTGCGGGTTTCCGGCCACCTGAACCGGCACGAAGACCCGGGCGATGCCGGGGTCACCTTCTTCCATTCCCTGCCGTCTCAGGACGAACTGGCGGTAGCCGTCCGACGCGGAGAGATCCGCCCGCACGGCGACCAGCTTGGGCTCGGGAACGTTGCTGTAGAGCAGCCGCCCGTCAGCATGCCACAGGCGCACGCGAAGGATCTTGTCCGAGATCCCGTGCGCGCGAAAGAGCGCGTCGAGCAGCGTGCGACGTTCGAGGGGGAACGTGTTGTGAAAGTCGGATGCCCGCAGCTGCGGGGACAGCGTTCGCAGAACGAGCTCGGCCGCAACCTGGGCCTCGTCCTTGACCGCGACCGACTGGATCGCCCGAACGGCCACGACAGACAACATCACTGCCAGGGCCACGGCGATCGCCGCGCTCGCAGCCGTGAAACGCTGCAGGAGCGTCAGCCGGGCCCAAAGTGCGACCATATCGAGAACATGCCCCCTGCCCGGCCGGGCTAGTCCTGCGGTCTAGAGGTTCGACGCGACGTGCATATACTAGTGGACCACCTCTGGGGAGAGGCTGCGGTGATGCGCAAGCGTTTGCCCGTTCACATCCTTACGGTGCTCCTTGTCGTCGGGGGCGTGTCGTCCGTCTCCACGCCATTCGGCATTGGGGATATCGTCGTCCGCGCGCCCATCATCCTCACCAGCGCGGCCGCGCGCGTGATGCGGGCCGTCACGGATTCGGCGGCAAGAGTATCGGCCGTGGGTACGGCGCGGCGGTCTGGCCGCAGCGACTCCCCGCCCGACGCCGGCCGCGCAGCCTCCCAGGCCGCGCATCCCGGCGGTTCCGATTCCGGCCGTAGCCCGGAGGCGGTGAGAATGACCCGCGTGTCGATGGCGCTTGCACCGGCGGGCGTCATGGCAGCCGCCAGCACCACTCACGCGGTCGCCACGGATCGAGCGACCAGGACCGGCGCGCTCCGCCACCGGTTCGATGAACGGACCAAGGAGCCCATGAAGGTCAGGGTCATCAGACCGGAAACAGTCAGGCCAGCCGTAAAGAGAGCGGTCAGGCAACACAGGCAAGAGATCGAGCAGAGGGATCGTCGCCGAATTCCCCCTAGAATCTCACCCCATCGTCCACACCGTCCTCCATCCATCCGCCCTCTGCGTCGCTCATAGCCACACAACAAGGGGGGCGCCATCATGCGAAGGCGTCTGGCGTTGCTCATCGTAGTCGCCGGTGCGATCCTCGGGGGAGTGGTGTCTATCTCATCCCCTTTTGGCGTAGGGCACGTCATCGTCCGGCGTCCGATCGTGCTCCTGCAGGACGCCGCGAATCGGGTCGTGCGGGCGCTGCTCCTGCCGCGCGGCCCATCCGCACCAGCCGAGGTGAGCGCACCCGGTCCGGCAGTCGCGAGCGGCGCGGCGGACGTCGGTCTGGTGGCGACGATCACCGTGGAGCCGTCCGTGGACGCCGCAGCCAGGCTGACGCGCGTTCGGCGCGGAGCGCGGCGGGCCGAGGACGACGGCCACGAAGGAGCGGACCGGGCGCGCAGTCAGGCTCACCCAGAGGGTGATTCGGGCAGTCCGGAACACAGTGGCGCCGTGCGCATTGCCGGCCGCGATCAAAGCGGCGCGGACGGTGACGCCGTCGAGTCCCAGCAGGCCACCGCTCCTATCCCCAGCGGGTCGCAGGTTCCGCCGAGTAGCCAGCCAGACGGCGGCGCCGCGGCACCCCCCGGCGGCGCGAATGCGAATGACGGCCCATCGGATGTCAAGTCTCCGTCGACCGACCAGGACAGCGGTGACGACCGCACCGGCGACAGCTCAGGGAGTAGGGAACCTGGCCACGGTGGGGGACAAGGCGGCAAAGGGCGCAAGTAGCCTCTCGGACGCCCCGCAGTAGCGCTCAGGGCCGGCGAAATATGAGCAGGACGCACAGCCCGGTCGACGCCTCATAAGCCGTCGTGTCGGCCAGTACCCACCCGCTCCTCGCGTGTTCGTTGGCCATGCCGCTCACCGCGTTTTCCACCTGGCGCTGGTCCACTACTCCTCCAACCGGTGGGTGACAGGTCGTCATCGTCCTGTACTCCCGTGCCGGCGCGGGTGTCGGCGCGGATGCGGACGCCTGCGACCCGGCGGGGCACACACCCGCGGCCAGGAGCCCGAGGGCGAGGCCCGACAAAATGGCAAGCGTGGATTTGGTCGCCGTCCCGGTCAGCACGTGACGCGGCGGGAGTCGCATGCGAAGCACCTCCATACCGGCTGTCGTTTTCTATCCTGCCCCCTCGCGTGCCATAGTAGACAGCAGCCGGCCCGGGAACGGTGAATCCGCTATCCTCACGAAAATCATGGCGTTGAGGCCGTCAACGGCTCGCCGCCCCACCGCTCGAGCATCGCAAACTCGCGGACCGGCTTGCGGCTCAGTTTGCGAAGCTGCCTGACCGGCCGCCCAAGCGGCATAATCGCGCACACCGCGACGTGCCTGGGAAGGCCCAACAGGTCCTGCAACTTCGGTTCCTGCGCCACCGCCAGCGTCGTGATGTTTCCGCCGAATCCCTCGTGCCGCGCGGCCAGCAGGATGCTCCACGCGAACGGATAAATCGATGCCCCGCTGATGACACCAACGCGATCCAGATGCTGATCCATAGACGCGACCAGCCTGAGATCGACGCAAATGACGAGCACGACTGCCGCCCGCAGGACCGGCTCGGTCATTCTAGCCGGTACCGGAGTTCGATCGATCGTCGCCGCATCAACCGCGGTTGCGTCGATGGTGTTCCAGGGGTTCTCGCCGGCCCGGACCTGCGCGGCGTAGCGCCGCGCGGCCGGAGCGGTCAACGCGGCCAGTGCTTCACGGGTCGCACGATCGCGAACGACCAGGACACGCCATCCCTGGCGGTTCCCGCCGCTGGGCGCGAAGCGTGCGTTGTTGAGGATCTTGAAGAGGGTCGTGTTTGGCAGAGGATCGCCGGTGAACTCCCGCGCGGCGAATGTGGTACGCATGACATCGTAGAATTCCATGAGCGCCTCCGCGATCGCAAAGGAGTGCTATTTTCGGTGCGTTACTTCTGGCGGAGCAGACGGGAGGAGTTGGCCAGGATGCCGAGGTCGGGCACCGACTGCGCAGCCGCAGCCACGATCGGCGGCAGGAAGCCCAGCGCGGCCAAGGTGAGTCCGGCGAGATTGTAGACGGCGGTGAACCCGATGTTCAGCTTCACGACCTTCATCGTGCGTTTGGCAATCCGGAAGACCTCCGGCACCAGGGACCAATCCTCACTCATCAGCGCAACGTGGCCTGCTTCGATGGCGACATCACTCCCCGCCGCCCCCATGGCGATGCCTACCTCGGCCTGCGCGAGCGCCGGCGCATCATTGACGCCATCCCCAACCATGACGACAGTATGGCCCTTCGCCTGGTACTCCTTCACGACGGCGATCTTGTCTTCCGGCAGTAGATTCGCTCGGTAGCGAACCCGCAACGCGTGGGCGAGGGACACCACGGTGCGCTCGTTGTCGCCGGTGAGCAGCTCAATCTCGGTCAGGCCGAGGGCACGCAGCTCGGCGAGCGCCTTCGGCACTTCAGGCCGAAGGGTGTCGGCCGCCGCGAGCAGGCCCACAGGCCGGCCATCGCGGACGACGTACAGCAGTGTCTTCCCTTCGGTGGCGAGCTTTGCCGCCTCAGGCGCCGTGACTTCGTTCGGCAGTAGACGCCGACTGCCCACCGCCACCGTGTGCCCGTTCACCTGCGCCCGGACACCGAAGCCAGGCACGGCCTCGAAATCCTCCGGCTCCTGTGGCACGAGGCCACGAGCTCTGGCTGTTGCGCGGACGGCCTCGGCCAGTGGGTGCTCGGAGTACCGTTCTGCCGAGGCCGCCAGCGCCAGCAGCTCGTCTGCTGATGCCCCGTCAAGAGAGACAATGTCGGTAATCTGGGGACGGCCGAGCGTCAGGGTGCCGGTCTTATCGAGCAGCAGGACGTTGGCTCGGGCGAGCGCCTCCAGATACTTGCCGCCCTTAATCAGCAGGCCCCGCTTCGCCGCGGCGCCGATCGACGCAAGTAAGGCAATCGGAGTGGCCAGAGCAAACGAACACGAGCACGCGACAACGAGAACCGCCGCGGTGGCCAGCGCATCCCGCCGAATCAGGAAGGTGAGCGCCGCGACCGCGCCGACAACCGGGAGATAATACCCGGCGAATCGGTCGGCGATCCGCTGCACCTCTGCCCGGTGCGCCTCGGCTTCCTCGACCAGCTTGATGATCCGACCAAAGGTCGTGTCCTGTCCTACGCGCGTGGCCCGGATCCGCAGCCCACCCAGCCGGTTGAACGTGGCCGCGAAAACCTTCGAACCGGGACCGACCTCGACGGGCATCGACTCGCCGGTGATCGCGGCCTGATCGATCGTCGCCTGGCCGCTTTCGACCTCACCATCGACCGGGATCTGCTCTCCCGGCCGGAGGACGACAACGCTGCCTACCCGGACCTCGCTGATCGGTACCTCTACCTCTGTCCCGTCCCGCTCCACCCTGGCGGCCTGCGGGGCCATCGCCGTCAGATCTTTCACGGCCCGGCGTGCCCGTTCGGTGGTGAAGCGCTCGACGAAGTCGCCGACACGCATGAAGAACACCACGACAGCGGCCGTGGCCCACTCACCAACCGCCACGGCGGCGAGCACGCCGATCGTCATGAGCGTGTGGGCGATGATCTGCCGTCGCAGCGCGGCGCGGAGGACATTCCGGAAGACGGGATACCCGCCCGCGAGCAGAACGGCCAGCCAGAACGGCCAGGGGAGACGCTTTGTGAGCGCTTCCAAGAGACCGAGCCACTCGCCGACCACCACAATGAACAAGACGGCGGCGAAGACTACGCCGAGCAGCGTCAGA
>JBQTJP010000098.1:0-7523 GCA_052386995.1 Armatimonadota bacterium | reverse complement strand
GTGATCAGCTTCACCCCCATCGTGATGTTGTCCCCCGGCATCACCATCTCCACCCCGCCCGGCAGCGCGATGTCTCCCGTCACGTCCGTCGTCCGAAAGTAGAACTGCGGCCGGTACCCCGTGAAGAACGGCGTATGCCGCCCCCCCTCTTCTTTCGTCAATACGTACACCTCCGCCTGAAAGTCCGTGTGCGGCTTGATCGACCCCGGCTTCGCCAGCACCATCCCCCGCTCCACCTCGTCCTTCTCCACCCCCCGCAGCAACACCCCAATGTTGTCCCCCGCCACCGTCTCCTCCAGCGACTTCCGGAACATCTCCAGCCCCGTCACCACCGTCTTCTTCGACGCCGGCCGCAGCCCCACGATCTCCACCTCTTCCCCCACCTTCAGCTTCCCCCGCTCCACCCGCCCCGTCGCCACCGTCCCCCGCCCCGTGATCGTGAAGATGTCCTCCACCGCCATCAGAAACGGCTTGTCGATCTCCCGCTGCGGCGTCGGTATCGCCTTGTCCACCGCCTCCATCAGCGCCCAGATCTTCTCCACCCACTCGTTCTCCCCACGCGCCAGCTTCGGGTTCGCCTGCAGCGCCTCCAGCGCCTTCAGCCCGCTCCCCTGGATCACCGGCAACTCCTCCCCCGGAAACTGGTAGCGCGACAGCAGCTCCCGCACCTCTACCTCCACCAACTCCAGCAGCTCCGGGTCCTCCACCATGTCCACCTTGTTCAAAAATACCACGATGTACGGCACGTTCACCTGCCGCGCCAGCAGTACGTGCTCCCGCGTCTGCGGCATCGGCCCGTCCGACGCGCTCACCACCAGGATCGCCCCGTCCATCTGCGCCGCGCCCGTGATCATGTTCTTGATGTAGTCCGCGTGCCCCGGCGCGTCGATGTGCGCGTAGTGCCGCGCCGCCGTCTCGTACTCCACATGGCTGATGTTGATCGTCAGCCCCCGCTCCCGCTCCTCCGGCGCATTGTCGATATCGTAGTACCCCTTCGCCTGCGCCAGCCCCTGGCTCGCCATCGCATGCGTGATCGCCGCCGTCAGCGTCGTCTTCCCATGGTCCACGTGCCCGATCGTCCCGATGTTCACGTGCGGCTTCGTCCGCTCAAATTTCTGCTTCGCCATCTCGTCCGGCTCCCTTCAAGAACATGAACGCGAAAAAAGGTCATGGAGCCCACGACCGGATTCGAACCGGTGGCCTTGTCCTTACCAAGGACACGCTCTGCCGCCTGAGCTACGTGGGCGTACCGCGCGTATTATAGCAAAGAGGGAGCCGCGCGCGCAGGACGGGCTCGGCCACCGGTCGAACCTTTTGCGGTATGGATCCGATCTTCTGGCTGCTTACGGCGTTGATTCTATACTTCTTGTTCGTCCGTCCTCCAGGGTAGCGCCAGGCCCCGAACGACCGACCGTTCTATCGGACCGCGGCCGCCACGCTGGCCACCGGTAGGCGTAACGCAAACGCGCTGCCTTGCCCCGGAGCGCTCGCTTTGAGGACGACCGTCCCGCCCATCTGCTCCGCTAGTTTCCGAGAGATGTAGAGGCCCAGACCGCTGCCGCCGGAGGCCCGCGTGAGTCCGCGCTCCACCTGCCCAAAGCGCGAGAAAAGCCGGCTGTGATGCTCCGGCGCAATACCTATGCCGGTATCTCGGATGATCGTCTCCAGCACCCCACCGTCGAGCGCGTGGTTGATGTCCAGACCCCCGTGCTGCGTGTACCGTATGCCATTCCCGATGAGGTTCAGGAGGATCTGCATCGTGCGCTCCACGTCCATGCGCACGGCCGGCAGGCCGCGGGGGGCGCGGTAGGTGATCGTCAATCCTTTGCGCGCGGCATCGGGTTGAAGCGTCTCCACAGCCTGCTGCACGAGCGCCGGGAGCTGCTCATCCTCCAGCCGCAGTGAGACCGCGCCGTGCTCCAGGCGGGCCGCGTCGAGGAAATCGTTAACCATCCGGATCAGACGCGCGGTCGAGCCCAGCGCGTCCTCGAGGGCGCGGCGCAGCACCGGTGAGGGGGACGCCTCCAGCGCCATCTCGAGGTTGCCCTTCATGACCGTCAGTGGCGTCCGCAGCTCGTGTGAGGCGATGAACAAGAAGTCGTCGCGCATCCGCTCCATCTCGACTTCGGCCTTGCTGTCTCGCAGCATGACGATCGCGCCACGCCCGCCATTCACCCCGGCCAGTGGGGTGGCGGACACCGCCAGCGTCCGGACGCCATCGGGGCGCTCCACGATTAGGCGCTCACTCGCGACGCGCTGGCCTGTCAGGGCCCGCTGCGCGGGATGAGCTTCCGGCGGAAGCTTAGCGCCGTCGGTCTGCCGCACCGGCAGCACCTCGACCAGGAGCCGCCCTCGCATCTCGTGCGAGGAAAACCCTATGAGCTCGACGGCCGCGGGGTTGCAGAGCGTGACCCGGCCCGCCTCATCGATCGTCACCAACCCCTCCGCCATGTGCGTCAGCACGGCCTCGAACTGGCGACGGGCCTCCAAGACGCGGTTGCCATTCTCGAGGTTTCGGCGGGCCAGGATATAGGTGAATCCCGCTATGAAGAGCAGCCCCGCGACGCGCGGCACGGCCACGAACAGGGCCTCCCCGGCACCGAGCGGATCTGTCCGCACGCCGCCCACGATCTCGGTGATCAGCGCCGCCAGCGGAATCGACAGCGGGATCACGATCATGTGCGGTATCTGCGTCCACGCGAGGGCGATGATCGGCAGGAAGTACGCGTAGAAGTAGGGGCTCTGCGCGCCCCCGGTGAGCTGCACCAGGAGCACGCCAAGGAAACTGTACACTGCAGTGGCAATAATCGTGTGGCGCGAGCCCGTGTGCCTGACCGGCACAAAGTGATACCAGATCGTCGTGAACACGCTGGTGCAGAGCGCGATGACCGCCTGCCCTAGCCGGCGCTCAGGTACCGTGTCAATGCTGGTCACCAGGCCGATGAGGAGCACCAATCCCCATGCGACGGCCTCCGTAGCGAACTCGTATGCAGATGCCCAGTCTGACTGCTCCTGCCGTTCGGCGGCTCTGCGCTCAATCAGGCGTGACAGCACGGGCTCAGCGGCGAGAAAACCCCCGAGCAAGCCGTACAGGACTGCGCCCGACCAGCCCCGCACCGCCGCAAACCCAGCGGCGAGCCCCCAAAACGGAAGGGCGGCAGCCACTTGAGTCAGCGCACGAAACCGCGGTGCGATCCACCCGATCCCTAGCGCCACGGGCACGATGAGCATGCCCGCGATGAATAGTGTCGGGCGACTCAGGAGCACGCGGTAGCTCGACACATGGACCAGGTGCGGCGCCGCTAGCGCCAGCGCTGCAAAGGCCACCGCGATGATGGCCAGGACAAGAGCCAGTGTCGACACCGGCCATTCGGGCTTCCGGGCCGGCCTCCACCGGGTGTCGGCGAGCACGCCCACCGCGAGGACGGCGTTGACAATCGATCCCGTCCATACACCGGCCTTCGCGGTAAAGGCCACCACAATCAGGAGGGGTGCCGTGCCGAGCAGCGCGAGGCCGGCCGGGATCACTCCGGGGCGCCGGCTGCGCGTGGCGAGCGACAGCAGCATGAAAATGCCGCCAGCGAGAAAGAGCGTCCCGGCGCGGCTCAGGCGGCGCAGAAGGTCAGGATAAACTGGACCGCCGGAAGCATCGGGCCGCGCAAGCAATAAGCAACCGAGGGCAAGTTCGAAGATGCCCACTGCGATGGGGAAGATCGACAAGGGTTGTGAAGGCTGGCGCAGAGATGCCGACCCCCTCATGGGCTGTGGAAAGTACAGCAATATTCTCGATACTACCCATGCCCATACGGATTGCGAAGGAGACCAATCTTCCCCCGCCGAACCCCCTGCCAACGTCGGTCGTGAGGCCACGCGTCGGCAATGACTCTGTCAACCGGTTCCCGCGCTCCGAAGATTCTCGTTGTCGATGACGAGGAGGCGATTCTCGATCTCCTTCGACGTCGGCTCCAGGCCCTGGGATGCGAAGTGTCCGTCCTCGATGGAGGCAGCCGGGTCCTGCAGACCGTGCGCGAACAGCCCCCCGATCTGGTCCTGCTCGACGTCATGATGCCGGACCTGGACGGGTTTTCGGTGTGTGAGTCCCTCAAGCAGGATCCTCACGTTCGCGACATCCCCGTCCTCCTGATGACGGCGCGTGCGGAGGTCGAGAGCCGGATTAAAGGCCTCGAACTGGGAGCGCACGACTACATCCCCAAGCCGTTTGAGACCTCGGAACTGGTTGCGCGTGTGCGCGCGGCGCTGCGCGTCAAGCGGCTGCAGGACCAGTTGAAGGACGCGAACCGGCAGCTCGAACGCCTGGCGACCAGCGATGCCTTGACCGACCTCCCCAACCGGCGGACGTTCGATCACGAGATCTACATGGCCATGGAGCGCTCGCGTCGGACCGACCAGCCGATGTCGGTGATCATCTTTGATATCGATCACTTCAAGAAGATCAACGACACGCACGGCCACCAGGTCGGCGACGATGCGCTCCGGCTTATCGCGCGTATCCTCGCGGGCCGGCGGCGAATCACCGACCCGGTCGCCCGGTACGGCGGCGAGGAGTTCGTGTGGGTTCTTCCAGGCGCGCGCGAAGACGACGCCATGCAGGTCGCCGAGTGGCTGAGGCGCGCCGTGGCCGACATGACGGTCGAAACACTGCATGGCCGGCTGCGGCTGACGGTCAGTGCGGGGATCACGACGTACGATCCCGCGGCCCACGGGCCGCTGAGCACAGCGACCGTGCTCGAGGCGGCGGACCTGGCCCTTCGCGACGCCAAGGGAGCAGGGCGCGATCGTGTGGTCTATAGAATGCTGGGCGTGGACGAAGCCGAGGAGCCGCAGGAAGAAGACGAAACGCCCGACGTTACCCGCTTTCGGTAGAGCTCCAGGTGGAGTCGATAGGCGTCAGTGATCTACCGGGCGTTGGACCTCGCAGCGCCGGCAATGGGAGGGAAAACTCCGCCGGTGGTGGACCCTGATCAGAGACCTTCGAAACTGCTCTCCGGACGCATCTTCTCTCGGTTGATGCCTTGAAGGAAATCGCGGGCTGGCTAGGCTAGCAGTCCAAGGCTAATGAGCAAGACCATCGTCTTCTTCTTCGCTACAGGTATCGCTGGCTCGCCGCGCCGATGGCGGCATCGCAGGCGCGGAAGCCTGCATCTCCGCCGCAGTTCGTCGCTGTCAGGAAGGCCACGTCCCGCGCTGGCGCGACCCATATCACGGCGTACCACAGCGTATTTGTCCCGGCGTGAGCCAGCGCCGTCCCTCCAGCCCGCGCCCACTGTGCGATGACCCACCCATGAGCGTAGAGGCGTCCCTCGGCGGTGTAGTTCTCAGGCGCGGGCTGGTGGAGTTGCTGAAACGTCTCCGGTCTCAGCAATAATCCCCCCTCACCACGCGCGCCGCGGAGGTGCAGCGAGGCGAATGCGGCCCAGTCCCGGAGCGAGCCGTGTACGGTCCCCGCAGGACCGATCACCAGGGGGTTGTCCGCGGCGGGACCTGGAGGAATCGAGCGACAACCGTCGCTAGTGTGTCCCCAAGGCTGATCGGTTGCGCCGGGCGCTCCCGGGGCACCGAATCCGGCCGAGGTCATGGCGAGAGGACCGAAGACGTGCTGCGCCATGAGTTCTTCCCAGGACAATCCGGCGACTGCCTCCGCCATCGCCCCCGCGATGGTGTATCCAGCGTTTGAGTACTGGAAACGGCTCCCCGGCGGGGCGGCCGGCGCGCGGGAAAGGACGAGCTCGACCAACTGCCGCCGCTGTTCGACGATGGGCCCGCTTAGCGCGCACACCTGCGGCCACAGGACGGGATCGGGCTTCGTATCATCAGGTAGACCTGACTGGTGCATTAGCAGCTGCGACAGTGTGACAGAATGGTAGTGAGCGTGAATCCGGTCGCGGAGAGAGGAGAAGACATCGCCAATCGTCGTCGTCCATCCAATCTTGCCCTGCTCCACCAATACGGCCAGCAAGGTCGCGGTCATCGGCTTGGTGTTGGAACCAAGGTGGAAGCGGTCTCTGGCCTGCACGGGGTTCGTGCTGCCCGCCTGACGATGCCCGGTCACGCCCAGTCCGACAACTGACGACCCGCGCACGACGGCAAGCCCGAGGGCGGGAATCTGCTCAGCCGCGCGGAGCGACTCAACTAACGAATCAAGTGACTCAGGTGGAGGTGCGGCCCAAGCGTCAGCAACAGGTCGCATTTGCCAAACCAGGAAGGTCGAAACACCCGTAGCGGCCGCCGGGTTGAGGATCCGGGCGACGGGTTATGCGAGGCATCACTGTGCACTTGACTCCTTCAACCCGGCCACCGTCCCTCCCTCGCGTGGCCGGAAGCGCGCTGCCAGTTACCGTAAATCGCGGCCTTGAATCGTCCGGTAGCCAGCGAGCCTCGTAGATCACCGAAGCCTGTCGGCGCAGGTGAATTGCCCAGCATACAACGGCAAGGCAATGGCAGATTGGAGGTCGGGATGCATGGGGTTCACATGGTGGGCAGGGTGGGATTCGAACCCACACGTCCTTTCCGGACAAGGCGTTTTAAGCGCCTCGCGGATGCCAATTTCGCCACCTGCCCAGCCCCATTGTACGCTACTCGGGCCGCGGAATCACGTCGCGATACGATTTGTGCTTGTTTACGGTACGGAGGCATTCAAGAGCCAGGTCCCGTTTCCGATCGAGGGCAGCCGAGCCAGGATAGTAGCACTCCCGCAATATGATCTTCATCGCGAGCTTACCGTACTTCACTTCGTAGATGGGGCGTATCCGTCCGGCCGCTGCCTTATGTAACGCGCCCTTGACGTGGAACCGCGCCTCAATGCGGGATTGCAACCAGACCGCGAAGCGCGGCGAGGCGCTAGAGATCTTCAGAGACCATTGGCGTATTCCGTTTCCAGGATGGACCCAGGTGCGGATGCTCCCGTCACCGTCGATAACACCCCTCAGAAAGTCTGGGAAGGCATCATCAGTCACATCAAGCGGCCCGATCGTCAAGGACTTTCTCGGCGTCACTCCCACGGCCGTCAGAAACTGGACGAGACTCCGGCTCCCAATCTGGATGCGGTAGTAGCTTGTTGGCGTCCGCGAACCGTTTTTCTTCTTCCCGATCGCAGTCTCCAGACCCAGAATTCGACGAACCATCTCCAGGTGCTGTCTCTCCGCAGAGGTGATGTCGACGTGCCTTCCATCGCCGCTGATGCATCCATCCGTCGCGATGAGACCCACGACGTACCAGAGATCAGCCGGTCTCACCATGTGGACATCCATCTCTGGTGGTCATCGGCACTCAGTCGCTGAGATTTCAGGGTCCGGGCGCGCGGTTTGCTGGAGAGACGTCCGTTGGCCTTCGATCTTCGAAAGGAACTGAGCCCTTCGCTATGCGGGTGCGATATACGTGGAGGCGGCGGCCGGATTCGAACCGGCGTATGGGGGTTTTGCAGACCCCTGCCTTGCCTCTTGGCTACGCCGCCAGATCCCTGGAGCGGGAGATGGGACTTGAACCCACGACCTTCTCCTTGGCAA
>JBQTJP010000097.1:0-8502 GCA_052386995.1 Armatimonadota bacterium | reverse complement strand
GATGCCATCAGGAAAGCCCGGCGTGGTAACGGTAAAGAGCCGGCCGTTGGCCAGGCGACGACCGCCCTGCACATCGAAGGCGAGCACGTGGTGGGGGCGATGCACGTAGTAGCTGTTGGGTTCTTGGATCGCGCCGCTATCACCGATATACAGCACTGACTCGTCCGGCGAGAAGGCCAGGCCGTTCGGCTTGTCAAACGAGTCGGCCACCACCGAGAGACGGCCGGTCTGTGGATCGTAACGGTACACGTAATCGCCGATGAGCGGCTCGTCTTTGAAGGCTTGCAGAAAGCCATAGCCGGGATCGGTAAACCACACCGTTCCATCGCTCTTGACGACAACGTCATTGGGCGAGTTGAAGCGCAAGTCGGACCAGCGGTCAACCACGGTGTCGATGTCGTTGGTTCTGAGATTGAGCCGGCTGATCCGGCCGGGCTCCGTCCTGGTGCCCTGCTCGCTGATCGCCAGCCGACCCTCGCGGTCCAGGGTCATGCCGTTGGCCATGTTTGCGGGAGCACGCACGACAGAGATGCTGGTCCCGCTCACCGGAAACCGGTCACCGTTGAGCGCGAGCCGCTTGATCGCCACGTGGCGCATGCCGGGCATTGGGTTATTTGTCGGCAGCGGCAGGGTCGTGAAATACAGGGCGTCCTCATCCTTTGCGTAGATGGGGCCTTCGTGGGCGTCAGTATCCACCACCTTGACCAGGCGCGGCTCCTCGCCCAGGATGTCGTGGAACTCGTCGGCATGAGGGACAAATGGGCCGGCTGATGACTCTTTCATTCTGAGTTCCTGGTCGCTGTCCGAGAGTGCTCGTCAATCTTGTCTATTTTGGGGGGAAGTCGTTACATCCAACCTGGGGAAATCGTCTTGGGCATCGAGGAGGCCCTGAAAGCGCGTTCGTGCCAACGTGGTTGAGGTACTGGTTTGTCCTACGGAGGCGCCTCGCCGAAGATGTGAAATTCCGCTTTTGTGTACGAGGCCATCGTCCCGCAGCCCGGGCAGGTCAGCTCGTGGCGGGTGCCGACGGTGATCTCATAGACAGCCGAGGTCAGGCGGAACCCGGTAGGCACGGATGATCCGCAGCTCCGGCAGTTCACGTAGAGAGGGTCGGGATCCTCCACCCTAGCGCCAGACCTCTCTGAAGACACGCAGAAGATTGCCGCCGATGATCCTCTGGACGTCGTCGCGCCTGCAGCCTCGATCGAGCAGCCGCCGGGTGATGTTCGGCCAGTCACCCAGCCCTTCTTCCAATCCGGCGAGCGGCGCGCCCTGCGGGAACTGCGCGTGGAAACCGCCTGTCGTCGCCGAATACTGGCGGCGCAGCGACGCCCGCAACTCCGGCGGGTAGGCGCCCTTGGTCGCTTCCGAATCCGTGCCGATCGCCACGTGATCGATGCCGACGAGATTCGCCACGTAGTCGATGCAGTCGATGAAATCATCCAGGGTCGGCGGGCCACCGCCTTTCCACACCAGCGGAGGATATGACGAGCAGCCGACCACTCCGCCCTTTGCGGCGACCGCTTTGATTTGCTCATCGGTGATGTTCCGCGGAACTGGGACGAGCGCGTGGGGATTGGAGTGCGTGAAGACGCAAGGCTTCTCGGAGACCTCGATCGCATCCAGGGTCGTCCGCCGGCCGCCGTGGCTGAGATCCACCACGATCCCGACGCGGTTCATCTCGCGCACGACCTCGCGCCCAAACGCGCTGAGCGGAACGTCGGTGCTCTCAGAAGCCCCGTCGCCGATGAAGTTTCGCGTGTTGTAGGTCAACTGGATCGTGCGGACCCCCAGCCGCCAGAAGGTCTCCACGCGCTCGAGCCGCGAGCCGATGGGGCGGGCATTTTGGAACGCCACGACGATGCCGACCCGCCCCTCGCCTTTGAGCCGGGCGAGGTCGTCGGCGCGGTGGACGATCGCCAGGCTGGGATCGCGCCTGACCAGCGCATAGTACTCTTCAATGCGCCAGGCCGCGAGCTCGAAGTCGTCGTCGGGCCACGCGGTCGTCGTGTTGATCGCCGTAACGCCCGCGCCCAGCAGGCGTTCGGCGCCACGACAAAAGAAGCTGGTCCCGTCGATGACAATCGACTTGCGGTGCAGCGTCTCGGCCTGCTGCCTGCTCAGCGTGTCGGTGGCCATCGCTCAGTCGCGCTTATAGGCCTTGGCCAGGTACAGGAACTGGTCTTTGTACGGCCGCCACCCGGCCAGGCTCTTGGACGTGGCGTACAGATCGTGTGGCGCGTACAGCGACACCCCGGTGGGGTCGTCCTGCAGCAACTGGGCGATCTCTCGATAGACCTTATTCCTGTCCTTGTCGTCGGGGGTCGTGACAGCCTTACGTACCAACGCGTCGAACTCGGGCCGGCACCAGTACGCGTATCGGAAATCGCACATGAACTGCGTGTAGAAATAGTGGGCATCCGGTGGCGGCAGCGAGCCCGAGAAGAAGATGTCCCGCAGACCCAGCGCGCTCAACTGGGTCAGGAACTCGCCGGGCTCCAAGACGACCTGCCTGGTACGTACGCCGACCTTGAGCAACTGCGCCGCGATGGCCTCGCTCACTTCCTTGTCCTGCGCGTACCGGCCGTGGGGGTATTTGAAGGTCGCCTCGAAGCCGTTCGGAAATCCGGCTTCCGCCAGCAGCTTCTTTGTGCGCTCGGGGTCGTAGGGGTGGGCCTTGAAGTCCTGCTGGTACCCGAAGTACTCGTTGGTGAGCGGCTGGCCTTCCAGCCGACGGGCGCGGCCCTTCAGCACCGTCCTGATGATCGCGTCCACATCGATTCCGTACTGCAACGCCTGCCGCACCTTCTTGTTCTGCAGAGGATGTTCCCACTTGGCGGCCAGCGTCAATCGGAAAATCCGCATGCCGCGAATCCAGTGCGTCGCCAGGTTAGTGTCTTTGGTGACACGGTCCCAGGCGTCGAGCGGCATTTCGATCGCCAGGTCGACATCCCCGGCCTGCAGCGCCGCGACGCGAGCGGCTCCCTCCGGGATCGGCCGAAACACCAGGCGCTTGACGCGGGGCGCTCCGCCCCAGTAGTCCGCGTTCGCTTCGAAGACGACCCGGTCATCTTTGATCCACTCGACGAACTTGTATGGCCCGGTCCCAACAGGCCGGTTGCAGAACCCGCGCAGCAGGCCGACCTGCTCGGTGTAGGCCGGCGGATACTGAAACGAGCCCATCGCCAGCGCCGAGAGCATCAGCCGCTCAGACGTCGGGCCCTTCGCCTTGACGTCGACCGTGTAGAGGTCGACGACCTCCGCGGCCCTGAGCATTTCCACGAAGAAGGCCAGAGAGCGCGCGGTGAGCATCTGGTCCAGGCTGTACTTCGCCGACAGGGCGTTGAACGGCTCGCCGTTCGTGAACCGCACCCCCTGACGAAGGGTCAATCGCAGCGTGTCGGGCGCGACTTTCTGCCACCGGAACGCCAGTTCGGGAAGATAGCCGAGCGAATCCGGCGCGAACTGGATGAGCCGCTCGACCACCTGCCCGCTGATGTTCTTGTCCTGCTGGGCGGTCCCGAACAGAGGCGAGAGGCAGCGAGGATCGAACCCCTGGGCGACGACCAGCGTGTCCTTTTCGGTGCGCGGTGCGCCGAGGGCAAATGCCAGGGGGCCCAGCCCCACGGCCAGCACGAGCATGAACGCCCACGTGCACATCCTCGCCAGCGATGCTGACATCTCTGTGCCCTCCGCTACGCTAATCTGTCGAGTTTCCGTGAGGTTCACCGAGGCGTGAGGTTTCCCTGCCTCCCTCCCCGGCCTGTGCCGCGGCACGGTAGAACGTTCGGATCGTTCGAATCTGCGCACCATGATAGATGTCGTGGCTGATCATGACCCACAGGATCCATTCGGTCGGCCAGAACTCTCCCCAATTCGTCTTACGCATCACCGCGAGATCCGAATCGGCAAGTCCCTCAACGGAACGGCGCAGTGTGGCGTGGGCTCGCTCCAGGTAGGGGCGCATGGTGGCGAGCGTCTTGGGCACGTTGAAGTCGCTCCATCGCCAACGCAGCCGGCCTTCCCCGAAAGCGTACTCGACGTACATGATCTTGCAGGTTGCCACATGAGCGACTTTGTACTCGATCGTCGAACTCGGGAAGGCGAAAGGCATTTTCCCCCAGTATGCGTGAGGATCTTCTTCGTCATCCGGTGGGAGCAGGACATCGAAGGTCAGCGCATCAGGACTCGGACGCCAATGGTACTCCTCCTCCGTTAACCCCTCCAGGGCTTCTCGCAAGCCGGCCCATGCGTTGTCCATCTGCCTTGTGAGTAACTCCATCAGCGCGCGGGACATAGAGCCCTCCTTCTCTACACGACGGACCGCCGCGTGTGTGAGCGCGGATCCAGCACATCGCGCAGGCCGTCGCCGATGAAGTTGAACGCCAGCACCGCCAGGAAGATGGCCAGGCCCGACATCGTCGAGACCCACCAGCCTTCGTAGATGTGATTGCGGCCGTCGGCGATCATGGTCCCCCACGACGGCGTGGGCGGCTGGATGCCAAGCCCCAAGAACGAGACCGCCGACTCGATGAGCAGCATGCGCGCGATCTCGAACGTCGTCAGGATCACCAGCGGAGTGGCCAGATTGGGCAGGATGTGACGGACGATGAGCCGCCACTCGCCGGCGCCGAGCGCGCGGGCGGCTTCCAGATATTGCGTCGCCACGACGCTAAGCGTGGACGCACGTACGATCCGGGCGTAGTGCGCCCACGCCGGAATCCCGAGGACGACTATCAGGATCGTAATGCTCCGGCCAAGCACCGCGATAATAGCGATGATGAGCAGCAGGAGCGGAAACGCCAGCTGGACATCCACCAGGCGCATCAGCACGACGTCGGCGAGTCCACCACGCTGGCCTGCGACAATCCCCGCGGTCGTGCCCAGGACCGCGCCGATGGCGACGGCAGAGAGCGCGACGAACAGCGAGAAGCGGGCGCCATACATCATACGGCTGAGCAGGTCACGGCCGAGGTTATCGGTGCCCAGCGGATGTCTCGACGTTCCGCCGGCCAGGAATGCAGGCGGCGTGAGGCGCGCATCCAGATTCGACAACTCCGGCGGATGCGGCAACCACCCCACGGGCCACAACGCCCCAATGAGCAGGACTCCGAGCAGCACCGATCCGGCCACCGCAAAGCGATCCCGCAGGAACGCGTGCAGCGACCGCCTCCGTCGCGGGGCGGCCACCGCAAGCCGGGCGGCGAGTTCTCCGACCGCCACGAGCCTACTCTCCGACGCGCACGCGCGGATCCAGCAGCACGTACAGCACGTCGGTCAACAGATTAATGACGACGAACAGGACGGCCGTAATCATGACCGTGACCTGCACAACGGGAAAGTCCCTCGTGTAGATCGCCTGCACCGCCAGGCGGCCGACCCCCGGCCAGGCGAACACTGTCTCGGTCACCACGGCGCCGGACAGCAGCGTGCCTACCTGAAGCGCGATGATGGTCACCACGGGGATCAGGGCGTTGCGCAGCGCGTGACGCACCACCACGCGCGAGCGATGCAGACCTTTGGCCCGCGCTGTCCGCACAAAATCCTCGCCGAGCACCTCCAGCATCGATCCCCGAGCGAACCGGGCGACGACCGCGATCTGAAATGCCGCCAGCGTCGCCGCCGGCAGGATGAGGTGCGCAAGGGTCCCTCGTCCCCCGGTCGGCAGCAGGTGCAACTGCGCGCCGAAGACGATGATGGCGACCAGCCCCAGATAGAACCCCGGCACTGCCTGGCCGACCAGGGCCAGGCCACGTACGAACCCATCGACGAGCGACTGCGGACGAAGCGCGGCCACGACGCCGATGGGCAGGCCGATGGCCAGGGCGAGCAGCAGCGCGGCACCGGCCAGCTCCAACGTCGCCGGCAGGCGCTCGACAAAGAGACTGACCGCCGACTGACGGTAGCGCAGGGACTCGCCGAAGTCTCCGCGCAGGGCATTCGCGAGAAACAGGCCGTACTGCACGTGAAGGGGACGGTCGAGGCCGAGTTCGGCGCGCGTCTCTGCGATAGCCTCGCGGGTGGCACCTTCGCCCAGCAGGAGCACCGCCGGGTCGCCAGTGAGGCGAACCAGGCTGAAGGTCACGAGAGAGACGCCAAACAATACGACGATCAACTGCGGAATGCGGCGCAGCACGAAGCGCATCGTCTACTGTGCGGGCCCCCATCCGGTCCCGGGCTCTTCCAGATCTGCGACTCCGAACGCCCAGTACCCCGGGCGTACAGGATACGGGCGCGAGACCAGGGCCCATGCGCCGCGGACGGGCGCGCGCAAGACCTCGAGCTCTTCAAAGGAATACGGACTGAGCACCCGACCCGCGACGGTGCCGGCGGGCACCTCCCGGCAGAGTGCATCGGGGCCGACCTCGGGTATCAGGTACCCTGCGACCGATGGGTTGATCCGATGATGTCGCTTGTAGTGAAGGTAGCGCTCCAGGCGAATTGGCTCCCCTGAGAGCATGCCGATCGCGCGCATCACGCTCAGCATGCCATTTACATTTTCTTCGATCCAGCGCTCTTCTACATCCGGCGCAAATCCCGCGCCGCCAATCTCGACCACCAGCGGCACGACCCCCAGGTAGGCGCCCGCGTACCCCACCGCGGACCTCGGGCCCGGAAAGTCCGTCACCACGTTGCGGTGGAACACCATCGGACACCCGTACGCGTGCGCCATCACGCCGGCGCGCTTGACCTGCTCGGGATTCGGCAGGTCCTTGGGCCAGACGACCGTGTAGAACGACGATCCCCACAACCCCAGGTGCATATCGATGAGGTACTGACACTTCTTGAGAATGTGCTCGGTGATCGCCCGTGCCAGCAGGTCCGCAAGCCAGGTGAACTGCCCCGGGAAGATCCTGTTGAGGTCGGCGGAATCGGACTCATCGGGCGTGTTGCGAGTTAGGTGATTCAGTGCCGCCGGATTTCCGACCGGCACAACCAGCACACGGCCTGCTATGGCCCCAGGATTGAGGCGTACTACCAGCCGCCGGACCATTTCGATCGAGAGCCACTCCCCGCCGTGCAACGATGACAGGACGGCCAGCGTGGGGCCATCACGGGCGCCTGTAATCTCGTGAACCGCCAGGCTGATCTCGCCACCGTGAAGGTCCACCGTCACGGGATAGCGGTGAAAGGTTCGACCGGCGGCCACGCGCATCACCTCCAGGGATGCGGAGATGATTACACAGGACTTCCGGCGCTCCTTCCCAGGGGCCAGTGTTGAAAACGGGAAATGACAATCAAGTGTCTTAGCGAGACCCGCTTGAGTCGTCACCCATAGGGGAAAAACGTGATCATGCAGCGGCGCGATGTCGTGGGCGACCGCTCGGCCTCGGAGGACGGTTTCAGTCTCACCCTCCCAGCCAGGCCTGCATCCGTACCAATTGTCCGGCAGGCGGTACGGCAATTCGCGACCATGCTGCGTTGTGATAGTCAGCAGACCTTCGAGTTGCAAGTGGCCATCGGAGAAGCCGTCACGAATGCGGTCGTGCATGCATATCCGGAGGCCACAGGCATGGTTTGGGTGAAAGTTTGGCGGACCGGGAGAACACTTCATGCCGAAATCGAAGATCACGGCAAGTGGACCGCCGGACCGCCGAAGGGCCTGGGCCTTGGGCTCAGGGTGATCAAGACTTTCGCCGGTGACGCCAGGATCAAGGGTACAGCGTCTGGAACAACCGTCCGGCTCAGCTTCTCTCTCGGACCGAAGACCGACAGCACTGGGGGAGGGCAGCTCGGTAGTGAAGCCGCATGACAGACCGGAGTCCACTCTGTCGACGCAGATCGTCGACGGCGTGCCGGTCGTTGAGATTACGGGTGCCCTGGATCTCAGCAACATAGACGCATTATCTGCGACCGTCGCCGAACTGGCACGAGAGCACTCCGGCGGCATCGTTGTCGCCCTGAAGACAACCACCTACCTCGACAGCCGCGGCGTCGACGGCCTGATCCGATGTGCCCAGTGGCTCGCGCAAGGCAGGCGGGGGCTCGTGGTGGCCATCCCGCGCGCCGCGCTGCCACGCCGGATTCTGGAGATCGCGGGGCTCGGATCGAACTTGTCAATTTTTGAAACCGTGGACGAGGCCGTCGCCGCCGCCCGGGCGATGGGGTAAACTCGCGCTTCTCGCTCCATCCGGCCGGCAGGACTACCGCGGCTACGCCTGAAGCTCATCAGGGTGAGATCTTGGATCCTGGCCATGGCTATCGTGCTCGCCTGGCCTTCTTCCGTCCGGGTCGCCCCATCTCCGATATCGGCGCAGATTGCGCCATCTGCGGTGCGACAAGGCCGCGTAGCGATCTTGACCGTGAGTGCGTCCGTGCCGATGACGCGGTTCACCGTCCGCTTTGCGGGACGATCATGGCCTCTGTACCGCGACGGTCCCGCGACCTGGCAGACGATCCTGGGGACCGATCCAACCACGCCGCCGGGCCGTCACAGCGTCTCCATCGAGGCCATCACTGCTGAGGGGGCGAAGGTCGTCCTCAGCCGCCCGGTGACCGTCG
>JBQTJP010000096.1:0-9061 GCA_052386995.1 Armatimonadota bacterium | reverse complement strand
CCGGGCCGCTTGGCCGCGACGCACACGCCGGAGTCGCCGGCCACGCGCGCTTCGATGCCGGTGCCCACCAGCGGCGCCTGCGTCCGCATCAGCGGAACGGCCTGGCGCTGCATGTTGGCGCCCATGAGGGCGCGGTTGGCGTCGTCGTGCTCCAGGAACGGGATCAGCGCCGTGGCCACCGAGACGAGCTGCTTGGGAGAGACGTCCATATAGTCGACTTCGTCGGGACGCACGAGCTTGATCTCGTGGCCGTGGCGGGACGTGACCCGTGGCCCCACCAGCCGGCCTTCATCATCGATAAGCGCATTGGCCTGCGCGATGGTGTACTGGTCTTCTTCGTCGGCCGCCAGGAACTTGATCCGGCGGGAAACGGTACCCTCCTTGACCTCGCGGTAGGGCGTCTCGATGAACCCGAGTGGATTCACGCGGGCGAACGTGGCAAGCGAGGAGATGAGGCCGATGTTCGGTCCCTCGGGCGTCTCGATCGGGCACATGCGCCCGTAGTGCGAGGTGTGGACATCTCGGACCTCGAATCCCGCGCGCTCGCGGGACAGGCCGCCGGGCCCCAGGGCCGAAAGGCGGCGCTTGTGCGTGAGCTCGGCTAACGGGTTCGTCTGATCCATGAACTGCGAGAGCTGGCTGCTGCCAAAGAACTCCTTGATGGCAGCCACGACCGGGCGGATGTTGATGAGCTGCTGCGCCGTCACCTGACCGGGCTCCTGAATGGTCATGCGCTCCCGGATGACGCGCTCCATCCGCAGCATCCCGATCCGGAACTGGTTCTGCAGCAACTCGCCCACCGACCGCACGCGGCGGTTGCCCAGGTGGTCGATGTCGTCCACTGAGACTTCAGGATTGGCGCCGGCCAGCCGCATCAGGTAGCGGATGATCTCGACGATGTCCTCCTTGGTGAGAATCCTCGTGTCGGGATCCACCCGGAGCCCCAGCTTCTTGTTGAGCTTGTGGCGCCCCACGCGGCCCAGGTCGTAACGGCGGGGCTCGAAGAACAGCGTCTGCAGCAGGGTCCGCGCGCTGTCCACGGTCGGCGGGTCGCCCGGGCGCAGCCGGCGATAGATCTCGATGAGCGCCTCTTCCCTGTTGTGGGTGCTGTCCTTGTCCAGGGTAGCGCGGAGGAATCGGTCTTCGCCGTAGAGTTTGATGATCTTCTCGTCGGTCTCATACCCGACCGCCCGCAGCAAGGCCGTGGCCGGCAGCTTACGGGTGCGGTCGATACGCGCGTAGAGGACCCCTGCCGCGTCAGCCTCCAGCTCCAGCCACGCGCCGCGATGCGGGATGACGACGGCGGTCGGCAGCGGGCGCCCGGACGCATCCGGCGAAAAGCTGTAGTAGGCGCCGGGCGACCGCACGAGCTGGCTGACGACGACGCGTTCGGCGCCGTTGATGATGAACGTCCCGCGTCCGGTCATGAGCGGAAAGTCGCCCATGAAGACTTCCTGCTCCTTGACCTCGCCGGTCTCCTTGATGACCAGGCGGACCTTGACCTTCAGCGCGGCGCTATAGTTATAGTCGCGGTCGCGGCACTCTTCCTCCGTGTACTTGAGGCGCTCGAGCCGGTACCCACCGAAGTCCAGGACCTGCGCCGCGTCAAAGATGGTGTCAGGGGGCTTCCGCCTTCCGCCCCCAACGGCAAAATGCAGCTCGAGATTACCTGTAAAGTCCTGGATCGGCGAGATCTCTTCGAAGACCTCGCGCACGCCCTCCCGAAGGAACCAGTCAAAGGAGCGGCGCTGAATCTCGATAAGGTCGGGCAAGTCGAGGATCTCTGGGATCTTCGCGAAACTGACCCGCGTGCGGCGGCCCCGGTGGACATTTCGGGCGTCGGGGACCGACGTGCGGCTGCGGGCTCTCGTTGCGTCCAGTCTCACTTTGGTCTTCACGGTAGCAGGCGTCACCTCCGCGAGAACTCGATCCCACACCGGCGGTCCGGTGCCGTACGCGTCAGTCTGACGGTCGCCTAGCGACCACGCAGTCCTGGGATTCCCACGAGCGAGGATCGGCGGTCGACTTGCCACGCGGTCGGTGGGGCCGGAAAGACGAAAGCAGGGCCGGTCCGTTCGGACGCTGCCCCTGCCTGGTTTTCACGCGGTTCCGTGCAAATGCTGCTCGTGCCCACCCGCACGCAGTAGCCCTGTTCGACGCCGTCACACAAAGGTACCGCGTCGGCCCCGAATCTGTCAAGAGCCCGCGGTGAGCGCCGGACGTCCCGGCTACTTGATTGTGACGGTCGCGCCCTCGGCCTCGAGCTTGGTCTTGATGGCCTCGGCTTCTTGGCGGCTGACCTTTTCCTTCACCGGTTTCGGCGCGCCGTCGACAAGGTCCTTCGCCTCTTTGAGGCCGAGGCCGGTGAGCTCCCGGACCACTTTGATCACCTGGATCTTCTTCTCGCCGACGGTCGACAGAACGGCGTCGAACTCGACCTGCTCTTCAATCACAGGTGCCGCGGCAGCGCCCCCGCCTGGGGCCGCCGCCACGGCCACCGGCGCTGCCGCCGATACGCCGAACTTCTCCTCGAGCGCCTTGACGAGGTCGGCCAGCTCGAGCACGGTCAGCCCGCCGATCGCTTCGATGATGTCGTCCTTGCTCAGCTTGGTTGCCACTTGGAACTCCCTCCCCTTAGTAAGTGCTTCACGCGCCTCCGGCGCGTAGCCGCTGCTGCCGAATTTGATCCAGTGCGTAAACCAGCTTGCGCGGCAGGCCGGACAGCACACCCTGGAGCCCAGCAAGCGGCCCGGCGATCCCGCGAACGGTGCGCACGATCAGCTCCGCGCGTCCCGGCAGATCGGCCAGCGCCTTCGTCTGCGACTCATTGAAGACCCGGCCTTCTACGACGCTGGCCTTGATGACCAGCTTGCGCGTCTGGCGGATGAACTCCTGGATGGTTTTCGCGGCCGCGACCGGGTCTGTCGCCGCAAAGGCAGCCGCCGTCGGGCCTTTCAGGTAGGGCTCGAGGCCGTCGATGCCCGATCCCTTGCCCGCAATCGCCAGCAGCCGGTTCTTGACGACACGATATTCGGCGCCGGCGTCACGCAGTTTGGCGCGCAGCACCGTGATCTCTCCCACGGTCAGACCGCGGAAATCGGTGAGAATCACTGCCGCCGCGCCCCGCAGCCGCTGCCGGAGCCGTTCGACCTCGCTGACTTTTTCCGGTCGAGGCATGTCCGTGCCGTCCTCCCGAAACGAAATGGACCCGCCGCACGCAGACGGGTCCGCACCCTGTCGGCTCCTCGGCAGGCGGCCTGGCTTTAAGCCCGCGGCGCGGGCACCTGCTGTCTACGGCGCGTCGGCCGCCAGAGGGCGGCCGGTGTATTCAGTTAACCCGCGACAGTCTAGCACGTGCGTTCCCGGATCGTCAACGACGCGGCCGGCAGCCTGCCTCGCTCACCCGCAGGTTCAGCGGTCCCCAGCGTCCCCATCTTGAAGACGCGGCCTGGCCCCACGCCGCGGCGATGCCGACGAGGACACACAGTGTGGCGGCGCATGCGCGCAGAACCGCGCGGGCTGGTGCACTTGGGGCGTGCACGAGGGACGCTAGGCGGTGCGCGTTGCAGCCTGGGCTTTGGACGAGTCGACGCGGATCCCGGGACCCATCGTCGACGCGATCGCCAGCGACCGCACGTACTGACCTTTGGCCGCCGCGGGCCTGGCCCGCATGATAGCATCGACCAGGGTCATCAGGTTCTCCAGGAGCTGCGCTTCGGAGAAGCTCGCCTTGCCCAGCGGAACGTGGATAATGCCCGCCTTGTCGAGCCGGAATTCGATCTTGCCTGCCTTGATCTCGCGCACGGCACGGCCCAGGTCCATCGTCACCGTCCCTGCCTTGGGGTTCGGCATAAGCCCCCTCGGCCCGAGCAGCCGGCCGAGCCGGCCGACCAGGTTCATGACATCGGGGCTGGCCGCGGCGACGTCGAAGTCCATCCAGCCGCCCTGGATCTTCTCGACCATGTCTTCCGCGCCGACGTAATCGGCTCCGGCCGCCTCAGCCTCACGGGCCTTCTCACCCTTGGCGAAGACCAGGACGCGGACCGACTTTCCCGTGCCGTGGGGCAGCACCACGGTGCCGCGGACCTGTTGATCGGCCTGCTTGGGATCCACGCCGAGGCGCACGTGCGCCTCGATGGTCTCGTTGAACTTCGCCGACGCGGTCGCCTTCAGCAGGCGCACCGCCTCGTCCGGCGCATAGAGTGTGCGTGGGTCGCGCTGCTTGGCTGCGGTCAGATATCGCTTGCCGTGCCGTCCCATAATTCCGCCTCCGCTACTCGACGACATCGATGCCCATGGAGCGGGCGGTGCCCTCGATCATCCGCATCGCCGCCTCCACGTTGGTCGCGTTGAGATCGGGCATCTTGCGCTCGGCGATGTCGCGCACCTGCCGGCGGGTGACCGAGCCCACCTTCACTTTGTTGGGCTCGCCCGAGCCTTTCTCGAGACCGGCCGCCTGCCTCAGGAGCACCGCCGCCGGTGGGGTCTTCGTCACGAACGTAAACGTCCGGTCGGCGTAAATGGTGATCTCCACCGGCACGATCGTCCCCGCGAGTCTGGCGGTCCGCTCGTTGTACGATTTGCAGAACTCCATGATGTTCACGCCGTGCTGCCCCAGCGCCGGGCCGACCGGGGGCGCCGGCGTGGCCTTGCCCGCGGGAATCTGGAGCTTGACGACCGCGACGACTTTCTTGGCCATGCCCGCCTCCTACAGCTTCTCCACTTGACCGAAATCCAGCTCGACCGGTGTCTCGCGGCCGAAGATCGACACGAGCACGCGGACTTTCTCTTTCTCCATCATGATCTCGTCCACAAGCCCCGTGAAGTCCATGAAGGGCCCGGAGGTAATGCGCACCGGCGAGCCCTTCTGATAGGTGATCCGGAACTTCGGGGTCTCATCGCGCAACTGGCGCAGCAGCGCGCGCACCTCGCGGTCTTCCAGAGGGATCGGCTTGGCGCCGGATCCGACGAACCCGGTGACCCCCGGGGTGTTCCGGATCACGTACCAGGCGTCGTTCTCCAGCTCGCCGCGCTCGTCGACCTTGACCTCCACGAGCACATAGCCCGGAAAAATCTTGCGATCGATCTCCCGACGCTTGCCCCCCTTGATCTCCTTCTCTTTCTCGGTCGGGATGAGCACCTGGAAGATCTTGTCCTTCATGTTCATGGACGCGATGCGGCGTTCGAGGTTCGATTTGACCTTGGCTTCATACCCAGAGTACGTGTGGATGACGAACCACCTCAGGCGCGGATCCCTGGGTACCGCGGCCTCTTCGACATCGGCTTCCTCCTCGGTCTCAACCGGCTCATCGGCAAACAGGCCCTTGATGGGGTCGTCGGTCTTGGCCATCGACGCTACGTGGGACGCACGTTGAGCAGCCAGCGCTTGATGACGACGGTGTAGATGTAGTCGAAGATCCCAAGATAGATGGCCATCACGAGCAGGACCACGATGACGACAATCGTCATGCTGATGATCTCTTGGCGGGACGGCCATTCGACCCGGTTGAGCTCGACCCATACCTCGCGCAGGTACTGCACGATGCGCTCAATGAACACCGGCAGTCTTCTCGGTGAGGCAACCTTTACCGGGCGGGCGGCCAGCTTCGCCTCAGTTCTCGCCATGGATGCTCCTCGGGACTGCGCGCGCAAAAAAAAGACCCCTTGCCGGGTCAAGTCCACGGCCCATTATAGCAGCGCATGGGACCGTGTCAATTCGAGCCCTGGCGGAGGCGGGCCGCCACCGCGCGCACGACGCACTCGACGGCCTCGGCGGCGAGCGCGGGAACCGTACAGCGGAACTCATCTTGCAGAAGGATCAGGCGGGTCCTCACCTCGAGCACCCTGACATCGATCGCGGCGCGGCCCTCGATCGAGAGCGAGCCCCCTTCGGCAGGCGGATCGCTGGCGCTGTCCTGAATAATCTGCACCACCCGCCCTGTCAGTATCGCGTCGGCGCCCACACGCATCCCAAGGAGCACGGCCTGCGTTGGGCTGATCAGAGACGCCGCGGTCTGGCTCCCGCGGCTCATCTCGACGGCGACGCGGGCGGAGTCGACGATCTGAAACCGGCCGCCTCGCAGCAGGTCGGTCAGACGCCTGACACCATGATCGGCCAGCGGACGGGTTGTCGGATCGTCGTCGGCAAACGGCGCTACCGCAAGCACGCGGATCCGAGAGAGGTCGCGGCCCTGAGCGCCCGCCGGTCTCCCGGCTGACGCTATCGAGATACTGAGGGCCGCGACGAGTGGAAGGATCAACACACGGCTTGCCGTCACGAGCGCACTCCCGAACGGTGTGACATCGCAGCGCGCCTCAGTTCCGGGCCTGACGGACACGTGCCGCGACGTCGCGCACAACGCACTCCATCGCCGCTACGGCCAGAAGGGGCAGGGTGCAGCTGAACTCCTCCTGCAGGAGAATCAGCCGGGTGCTGACCTCCAGCACGCGCACGTCGACGGTGACTCGGCTCTCGAGATGGAAGCCGCCCGGGCCATTCGACCGCTCGCGCTGACGTTCTTGGAAGATTTGCACGACGCGTCCCGTCAGGACCGCGTCGGCTCCCAGCCGCGCTCCCAGCGTCACGGTCTGCGTCGGACTGATCAGGGCCGGCGCGGTCACGCCGGTGCGGTCCATCTCGGCCGCGACCCGCGCCGCCTCGATGATCTGGAACCGTCCCCCCTGGAGCAGTGTGCTCAGGCGCATGGCGCCGTGCTCGGCGAGCGGGCGGGTCGTGGGATCTTCATCCCCAAAGGGGGCCACGGCCAGCACGCGAACACCCGACAGATCACGTGACTGGGCCGCTGCGGGGCTCGAGATCGACCCCACCGGGATGATGAACGCCGCAACCAGCAGGACGGTGAGCACGCGCGCAACCATGACGCCCTCCGAGACGAGTGTGGTGGCACTCGAGGTCTTTCTCTCGATTATACGAGATGGCGCGCGGAAAGGGGCGCTGGGCGGTTAGGGCCGGCAGTGCCTGACGTGGCGCGTTCCTTGCTCCGTGCAGCGTCCCGGGCAGACGTCCCACGTCACCCGCAAGTTGCCGCTGTCGTACAAGGCGAGACCGTACCAGCGCTTCGGTGAGAACACTTCAACATAGGCCGACACGAGCAAACCGTGCCGCTGCAGAATCGCGCCGGCGGCTCGGGCGTTGGCAAGGGCCATCCGCCGGGCGGTCTCAAGCGATGCTTCGCGCACAAGTTCGATCGTGGCCTTGATCTGCGGGCGCGAGCCACTGATGGCGCGGACACACGCCTCCGCCCCGGCCGGTGGCTCGAGCGCAGCGGAGATCTCGTCCAGGATGGCCTGACTCACCCGGGCGACCGGGGGCGTCGGCGCCGTGACGTCCTGGATCTGCGAGCGTCGATAGTACTCTGACGCCATGAGCCCCGTGGCGAAGAACAGGAGCAGGAGGATCACGCGAGTGGCCATCGAGACGTTGTGCTCCCGCAGACGGATCTCTTCCTTGAATCGCTCGTGTGCTTCGACCCTGATCTGCTCTTCTTCGAGGATGCGTTTCCGGATCTCGGGTGGCAGACTCACGAAGGCCCTCCCGCCGCGCGCGTTTCCACGCCGGAGATAGATGGTATCGTCAGGTCTTCTGCCCATGAGCACGCGGATTCAGGCCTGCCGATCCGACACGTGGCGCGGGGAATCTGCCGGTCTGCGCGAGGTCGACCACGTGGCGGGCCCCGCCAGCGTGCGCAGAGCTTCCTCCACGCTGGGCGCTATAGGGCATGGAGCTGGCAATCGAAAGAAGTGCGAGGAGCTTCCTTACCCGGGTCTGATCCGGGACGACGAGCAGCGTCTGCTGCCGGCGGATGCTGAGCCGGTGCACGATGTGAAGCAGCATTCCGATGCCCTGGCTATCCAGATACGAAGTCTCGGTGAGGTCAAGAACCAGGGCGGACGCCGAGTTTGGGACAGCGCGCAGCACATCGTCGCGAACCTGGTGGACGTTCGACAAGTCCACTTCTCCGGTGAGTGTGGCCACGATGATCGGCGCCTGCTGTCGCACTGACCGTCGTGCTCAGGAACGCCGCAAGGAACGCGAACCGAAAGATGTCGGCCGCGCGGCGAAACGCGTCCCGGCCGTTGGCGAACGCGTTGACAAGGTGGGCCCCGACCAGGCCTTCCAGAGAGTTCCCCCGCCGGCAATGGCGAGAGACGTCGCCACGGTACCCGCGGTCGTCAGGTTGGCGAGAAACGCGCCGAGGAAGATTCCCGGCCACGCCCTGAAACCAAAAAGCAGCAGCGCGGCCAGGGCGATCCCTGTCCGAGGCCACACGGCAGTGGCGCTCGCGTTCACGAAGGCCAGCTTTAGTCCGGCTCTGGCCGCGACGAAGTACACCGCGGCGAGAATGCCGTTGACGATGAACGCCTGATTGAGACTCAGCGGGACTGCTGAAGACGGGGAAGGGATGCGCCAGCCACGACGCTCAGCGCTCATGTTCGAGTGGAGAAATGTCTTGCCGGGTGGCAGGGGCGGAGGGATTCGAACCCCCAACGGCCGGTTTTGGAGACCGGTGCTCTACCAGTTGGAGCTACGCCCCTGTGCCTGGCTTCAATATATATGCTGAGCGCACCGTGCCGCAACATCCTGGTCCATCTTTGCCCAACCCCGCGGGCCAGTGGACACTCGCCGGCCGGGCCTCTTGCCGCTCAGGAATGCTGTGGGATGGTACGTGGAAGTGTGACCCTACCGGGTCTCTTTATGGGGGGTGTGCTTCCGGCACCACCGGCAGTATTTGGACATCTCGAGGCGGTCGGGGTCGTTCTTCTTGTTCTTCGTGCTCGTGTAATTCCGTCGCTTGCAGACGGAGCAGGCCAGGGTCACGATATCGCGGGCCATGGTGTTACTCCGTCACCTTCACGACGACGCCGGCGCCCACCGTCCGTCCGCCTTCGCGGATCGCAAACCGCAAGCCCTCTTCCAGCGCCACCGGGGTGATCAGCTTCACCCCCATCGTGATGTTGTCCCCCGGCATCACCATCTCCACCCCGCCCGGCAGCGCGATGTCCCCCGTCACGTCCGTCGTCCGAAAGTAGAACTGCGGCC
>JBQTJP010000095.1:0-9299 GCA_052386995.1 Armatimonadota bacterium | reverse complement strand
TCTTCGGCCTCGAGCGCTTCGATGAGCAGATCGCGAACTTTCGCGGAGACCGAGACGCTATCTCGCCGCGCGAGCCGCCGGACGGTCTCGTGAAGCGGGCGTTCGAGCACGACGTTGACCCTGGGGTTACGCGCGGGCATCACAGATCCTCCTCGACAAAAGGGAGTGTACCACTAGTGATGCACCGCTAGCAAGTGCCCAGAGAGGCCGACTTTCCGAGGGGTCAGAGCACGAAGGACCGGAGTGCCCAGGCGACGGCTCCATCGCGGCACAGTGGGGCTACGTGGTCCGCGCTCTTCATGACGTCATCCGGTGCGCCGCCAACGGCCACCGAGATGCCGACACGCACAAACATCTCGATGTCGGACTGGCTGTCGCCCACCGCCAGAGTGTCTTCAAGGGGAATCCCGAGCCGCCCACACAGTTCGCTCAACGCCCATCCCTTTGACGCCTGGGGGTTAACCATCGTCAGCGACGTGTAAGTGTTGTCCCGACGCTCCGGCCAGAATGCGACGTCCGACCGAAGCGGTTCTCGCTGAGCCGTCAGAATCGCGTCGATTGACTCATGCCCGACAGCCAGGATTCGCGTCGGCGGGGTCGCCAGTGCGGCCGCGTTCGTTTCGAGGACGCAATATCCCTCGTCGGTGAACCCGAGCGATTGACCGGTGCGTTGCCGAAAGTACGTGACATCATCCACGGTCGTCGCCAGCTCATACCGGTGGTCGTCTGCAAACCAGGCAATGCTTCGTGCCGCCTCCATGGGTAGGCGCAGATGCCACAACTCTTCACTGCGCTCAGGCCAGCGAGCGAGCGCTCCATTACAGCAGATGATCGGAGACGCCAGTCCCAACTCTTTCGCGAACCTCGCCGCTGATTTGTGGACCCGTGCCGTGGCAAGAACGATGAGGGCACCCTGCGCCTGGGCGGCAGCGATCGGTCCGCGGTTCGCGTCGACGACGTGGCCGGTTTCGTCGACCACGGTGCCATCGATATCAAGGGCTACGAGTCGAATCTTCCGCATTGCGCGTCCCTGGGCGCAGCATGCACGAGATGCGCCCCTCCCACACACCACCGGGGTCCAGATGCAGCGGCCAGAGAAACCACAGCGACGCCCCCTGGAAGCTGCGCTCGAATCCGGCCTCGGATGCCGACACCACCTCAATGGGCACAACCCAGAGCGCGCACGGTGGGAGCGTGACCTCCACGGTCAGACCCCACTTCGGATCCCGGATCGACAGCGCCTCGACACCGGCGAACTCGCCCGACTTTCCAACGCGGTGCTGCGCGCCGCGCGTCACCACCGTCGCGTCGGGGCCGCTGGTACCCCAGTTCGTCTCCACGGCGAAGTCTACCGCCACGGGCCGCTCGCCCCGATTCGTGATGCGATAGGTGGCGGTCAGCGCCGCGGCGCCGGCCATCGCGGCCAGCGCCTTCTCTATGTGGACCGACACATGCCCGCCGTTGACCTGTACGCGCCCGTCGCGCGATAGCCGGACGACAACCTGCGTAGGGCCGCGCTCGATCGCGGGCTCGAAGGGCCGCCCCACGAAGTCTCCGAGCTCTGTCAGCTCCCCGCGCTCCACCGCCGCCGGACCTGCGCCGGACGCCTGAAAGTGCTCGGCGAAACTTGAGCGACGGTACTGGTCTACCGCAAGATACTTCTCCAAGCCCCATTCCTTTACGCGAATCCGGGTCGTGTGAATCGTCTCGAGGTTATCGGATCGCGCCAGGACGACCTCACCCCGGGTGACCGCCGCTCGCAGTGTTTCGTGATATCCCTCAGCGCGGCGGGTCATCACGTTGACGAGGTTGACACCGGCCTGACGCGCATCCCAGGTCACGACGGTTCCGCCATCGTCGGGGTCGATCAGGAGCACCTGCGCGTCCGAGCTCACGAGGATCTCGCGCCGCCCGTCGGCATCGAGATCGCGCGAGTCGGCCTCGATCCAGCGGCGGGAATGGCGGCCGCTGTCCGCAATGCGCTCCGCTTCGATCAGGTGGGCGTAATTCGCCGACCGGATGTGCCCCAGGTAGATGCCGCCGAAGACACCGTGCCAGTAGGGACAGTTGCACTGTGCCTGCCAGACATGGTCGAGCGCGGCATCCTTGCGGGGCCCCGGACGCATCCTCCAGACCTTACGGCTGACGCGGAGCATCATCTTGTGCAGCGTGTTGATCTCGGGATACTTCACCAGAAAGTGGCGCCAGTAGCCGCCCTGCAAAAACGGCAGCAGCTCGGTTTTCCCCTGTGCTTCCAGCTCGTGCTTGATCTCGGGCAGACGCGCGGCCGCCGCCGCCGGGAGCGCCCACTCGGTCATCTCGTCGTAGGCCCCCGTGGGCAGGTAGATCCGTCCTCGCGCGGGATGCGTGGCGATCCACTCGCCTGGTGGCATGACGGTGAGCCAGTCACGCGCTTCCTCTATTGCCGTAAAGAACTGCTCGACCCAGCCGCGGTCCCAGCACAGGCTCCAGGTGCCCGGCCAGAGCCCGAACTTCTCGCCGTCGTCGCCCATGACCAGCACGCGGGCCTCGTCGGCCGACTGGGCCCGCAGCCACTCCATCAGATCGGGTACCCCCCACCAGGGGATGCGGTAGCGCAGGGACTTAGCGCTCGGAAAGATGCTGACGGTCGCGCCCTCTTCTTCGGTGACAAAGTGTCCGACCAGATTTGTCTCGGTCAGCCCGACATGGAGGAAGTGCGCGTCGTCGACGATCGTGTACGAGACGCCCGCGCCGGCCAGCGCCTTGGGCAGGTGCGGTTCCCACACGCGCTCGGCCAGCCACAGGCCCGCCGCCTGAACACCGAAGAGCTCTTTCACCGCGGCGGTGAGCTTGGTGATTTGCCCGTACTTGTCACGGTCGGGAATGATCGGCAGGATCGGCTCATAGTATCCGCCGGTCAGGATCTCGACCTGCCCGCGCCCCACCAACGCGCGGATCCGGTCGAGGAGATCTGGGCGCGCGTCCTTCAGCCAATCGAGCAGTGGACCGGAGTAGTGCAGCGCCAGGCGAATGGACGGATGCCGCTCCAGCGCGCCCACCATCGGCTCGTATGCCTGCCGGTACGCCTGGTCGAACACATACGGAAAGTTGCCGACGGGCTGGTGATTGTGCAGGGCCAGCGCGAGCGTCAGTTGCGGGCGCGTCACAGTCCAGCCACGAACCGTCCTGGGTTCATGATGTTCTGTGGGTCGAAGGCCTGCTTGAGCGCCCGCATCACACCCAGCGCGGCTGGGGCGGGCGACCAGACATCACTCGTGGCCTTGAGGTCTCGCGGCCCGCGGGCCAGGAGCAGATGCCCGGCGTGGCGTGCCGCGAGCTCGCGCAGCGCGGACAGCACGTTCTCAGAAACATCCGCCGCATCCAAACGAATCCAGGTCGCCCCACTCCCCGCATGAGCGACCACAGCCGCGCCGGACGGCAACAGCGCCTGAAGCCGATCGACGACCTCCGCCACCGCGGCTGCCGGCGTGGTGAGGCGGACGGCCGCCGCACCATCCTGCCAGCCGAAGTCACGAATGGTGCGCCAGGCCGTGCCCTCGACGTCGCCACTGAGGGTCTGCGCTTCCATGTCCGCCTGCGCCGCCCACGCCGTGATGTCGCGCTCGTGGCGGGCGACGGCGGGCTCGAATCCCTCCGCGCGGATGAGCAGCGCCGGCGACCTGCGACCCAATGCCGCACCCGCCGCCGGATTGAGAACGGAGACCGCCACTGGGAGGAGCGGCGAGGCGACCGCTCTGCCCGCAAGCGCCAGCATTGCCTGCAGGTCCCTGCCCCAGATCAACAGGGTCCGCGAGGTCTCCGGCAGCGGGAACACCTTCAAGGTCAATTCCGTCAGCACCCCGAGTGTCCCCATCGATCCCACGAAGAGTTTGCACATGTCGTAGCCGGCGACGTTCTTGACGGTCTTGCCCCCCCATTTGATCTCCACACCGTTCGCCTGGACGACGCGGATCCCGATCACAAGATCACGCGCCCCGCCATAGAGCATTCGGCGCGGGCCATTGAGGTTCACAGCGGCCGTCCCGCCGACCGTGGCCGCCTCGGCCCGGGGAGGTTCCAGCGGCAGAAACTGTCGCTCGCCGGCCAGGGTGCGGGCGAGCGCACCGAGGGCGGCCCCGGCCTGCACGGTCACCGTAAGATTCGAATGATCATGATCAACCACGCGCGAGAACCGGTCGGTGAGCAGAATCACGTCGGCGGCCCGCGGCGGATTTCCGACGTCGATGGCGGTCCCCCCGCCCCAGGGCACGACCGCCGCGCCCACTTCTCCGCACAAACGCAGGACCGCGCCGACCTGCGCGGCGTCGGCCGGCCGCACGATCATGCGCGGGATGATCCCGTCGACCGCCCACCGGGCGAGGGTGGTCGTCGTGACCCGTCCGGGCCCCAGGAGAGCCTCCAACCGGGGCAGCAGCGGCGCGGTGTCGGTAATCAGGCGCCGGCCTCGTCGAGCAGATCCATCAAGTGCATCACGCGCACCGGGACGCCAAACCGCTGTGAGCCGTAGCGCAACTGCAGCATGCAACCTGGATTGGGCGCGACGACCGTCTGCGCCCCGGTGGCACCGATCGCCTGCATCTTCTCGCGCAGCAGCGTCTCGGACATCTCGGGTTGGAGCACATTGTAAATGCCGGCGCTGCCGCAGCACCGATCCGAGCCGGCCATCTCTTTCAACGTCAGCCCGGGGATCGCGGCAAGCAGCGCCCGTGGTTCAGCGCGGACCCGCTGCCCGTGCGCGAGGTGACACGGATCCTGGTAGGTCACCGTCATCGCCACGGACCTGGGCTCATTACGCAGCCCTTGTCCTGCCAGGAGCTCGCTTGCGTCCCGGACCTTGGCGCCGAAGCGCTCCGCCCTCTCGCGGTACGTCTCGTCGTCTTTCAACAGATGGCCGTACTCTTTCATCGCCGCACCGCAGCCGGCGGCGTTCACGACGATCGCGTCGACATCTGTGGGAAACGCCTCGATGTTGTGCCTGGCCATCTCGCGCGCGCTGCCCGCCTCGCCGTTGTGCACGTTGAGCGCGCCGCAGCAAATTTGATTCTTCGGGATGACGACCTCGCACCCGTTTCGCCGGAGCACACGCACCGTCGCCTCATTGATCTCGGCGAAGAACAGGCTCATCGCGCAGCCGGACAGGAAGGCCACGCGCGCGCGCCTCTCGCCGATGGCCGGGAGGATCTCGGCCGCCGGGACGTAGGGCCGCCGCGATGCCGGAGGCAGGAGCGCGGCCCGCCGGCGCAGGCCTGCCGGCAGCATCCGGGTCGCCAGCGCAGCCAGACCGCTTCGCTGATAGAGCCGGATGAGCGCCGCCGCGAACCGCAGCCTCCGCGGATGCGGCATCACATGCCGCAGGACCAACCGCGTCATCATCCTCTGCAGGGGCGGACCCGGCGGCCCGATCACCTCCCGCGCGGCCTCGGCGATGCGACCGTACTGCACGCCCGAGGGGCACGCCGTCTCGCACGCCCGGCACATCAGGCACAGGTACAGGTGATCCTCCACGCTGCGGGTGAGCTCGATGCGGCCCTCCGCCGCGGTTTTGACCAGATAGATTCGCCCACGCGGCGACTCCGCCTCGAGGTGCGTGACACGATAGGTCGGGCACTGGTTGAGACACAGCCCACAGTGGATGCAGGCCTCGATCTCGGGGATGGCCGGAATCGCGGCAGCCGGGGCGGTCGTTGGCACGTCAGTTCGCGCGGTGCACTGCGGCCGCACGCACTTTCGGATCGTCGTGCACCGACCGACCCGTTGGAAAGATCTTGTCGGGATTCAATCTGCCCTTCGTGTCGAAGACCGTCTTCACGCGCTTCATCGCCACGATGTCGTCGTCGTTGAACATCCAGCCCAGGTATTCGCGCTTCTCCAGCCCGATGCCGTGCTCGCCGGTGATCGTTCCGCCCAGCTCGATGCACGCGCGCATGATATCTTCGCACATGCCAATCACGCGCGCGTACTCCGGCGAGGTGTCATCGAAGTCGAAGAACGGCGTGGGATGGAGGTTGCCGTCCCCGGCATGGAAGAAGTTGGAGACCCCGATGTTCCACCGCCGACCCGCTTCCAGCACCTTCCGCATGATCTCGGGAAGACGCGACCGGGGCGCGCACACATCGAGCATCATCACTCGCCGGCCGAGACTGCCCATCGCGCCGTAGGCGTGCTTGCGGCCCTTCCAGAGGTTAAGGCGCTCCTCTGCGGTCTGTGCCGTCTGAATGCGGCGGGCACCCTGGGTCCGGCAGATCGCGTCGATCTGTTCGATCAAAACCGGCACCGACTCGGCCAGGCCCTCGACCTCGATCAGCAGCGCGGCTTCCGCATCTTCGGGAAATCCCACGTGCAGCGTTTTGTTGACGGCCTTCATGACGATGCCGTCGAGGATCTCCATGGCCTCCGGCACGATCCCCGCGCCGATGATCGCGGAGGTCGCCTCGCATGCGGCGTCCATCGTGTCATAGATGGCCAGCAGCGTTCGCACGGCCTCGCGCTTTTTCATTAGGCGGACGACGATCTTGGTCACGATGCCGAGCGTCCCTTCCGAGCCTACGAGGAGACCCGTCAGGTCATAGCCCGGTGCGTCGTGCGCGCGCCCGCCGACCCATGTGATCGTACCGTCGGCCAGCACCACCTCTATGCCGAGCACGTGGTTGCTTGTCACACCATAGGCCAGGCAGTGCGGCCCGCCCGAGTTGTTGGCGACATTGCCCCCGATCGTTGACGCAACCTGGCTGCCCGGGTCGGGCGCGTAGAAGAGTCCTTGAGAGGCAAGCTGGGCGGTCAACTCGGCGTTGACCAGGCCCGGCTCCACGACGGCGATCAAATTCACAGGATCCACTTCGAGTATGCGGGTCATGCGCGTGAGGGCGATGACGACGCCCCCCTGCTCGGGAATCGCTCCCCCGGCTAGACCGGTTCCGGCACCTCTGGCGACGATGGGCAGCCCGGCCTCGCGCGCCACCTTCACGACATCGGCGACCTGCTGCGTCGCATCCGGGAGCACGACGACGTCCGGCTTGTGCCGCGCGACCATCAGAGCGTCTTGCTCGTAGACGGTGAGATCGTCGTCGTGATGCAGCACGTACGGCTCGCCCACGATGCGCTGAAGGTTGCGGATCAGCAGCGATCGCTCCATGCGTCGATTATAGCCTCAATACTGGCAGAATCCTGCCAGCGATTGCCGCGGTGAGCCGGGAGGTCGCGGAACGGCTGGGCACTTTGAGTACTCCCGTAAAACATGTCAGTGCCGGCCGATCTTGCGAGCTGGAGGCCTCCGTCTCCAGCAGCTTCGGCGGTTCCGAGTGAGGCGATTGGTCCCGGCCGGCTGCAGATGCATGGCTGCCAGTACAGCACTGGAATGTGCGCACGTTGCGCGGCGAGATCGATCTGGTGGCCGCGGGGGAGCAAGCCGTGAGAGAGAGGGTGCTGACTGCGCCCGCAGGCACGATTCGAATCAGGCCGGGGCCCGCCGGGAGGCTCGCCGTGTTCCTTCCATACAGTCCCACGTGGGTGACCAAGATCAAGACTGTCGCCGATCGTCGCTGGCATCCCGAGAAGAAGTGCCAGGACGGAGGGGCCGTCCCCTGGAACGGCTCGCGTCCGATCATGGATGGTGTGCCCGCGGTGGCGCCGGGCCCCAGGCTCCTTGATCGAGTGCGTGAGGCGATTCGCGCCCGACATTACAGCCACCGCACTGAGCAGGCCTACGTGACCTGGATCACGCGCTACATCCGCTTTCACGGCAAACGCCATCCGGCGGAAATGGCCGATCTGGAGGTCAACCAGTTCCTTACGCACCTGGCGGTGCACGGGCGCGTTGCCGCCTCAACCCAAAACCAGGCCCTGGCCGCCCTGCTGTTTCTCTATGCCAAAGTGCTGAATCGGTCGCTGGGACAGATCGAAGGCGTCGTACGGGCGCGTCGGCCCCGCCGGCTGCCGGTGGTGCTGACCCGCCAGGAGGTCAGGGCGGTGCTAGACGAACTGAACGGGACGCCGCCCCTGGTGTGCACGCTCCTCTACGGCTCCGGCCTGCGGTTGCTGGAATGCCTGGGCCTGCGAGTCAAGGACGTCGACTTTCACCGCCAGGAGATCAGAGTCCGTGAGGGCAAAGGGCGCAAGGACCGGGTCACCATGCTTCCCTCCGCCGTGAGGGAACCCTTGCGGGCGCACTTGGACAAGGTCCGCCGGCAGCACGCCCGGGATCTGGAGGAAGGCTTGGGCCGGGCCCCGTTACCGGATGCCCTCGCCCGAAAATTCCCGACCGCCGACCGCGAATGGACCTGGCAGTGGGTCTTCCCGGCCTCGTCGCACTACGTGGACCGTCGCACTAGGGTGCGGCACAGACATCATCTCCATGAGTCCGTCATCCAGCGGGCCGTGAAAGAGGCGGTCCGCCGGGCGGGCCTAGCCAAGCCGGCCTCGTGCCACTCGTTCCGTCATTCGTTTGCGACGCATCTGCTGGAGGATGGGTATGATATCCGGACCGTCCAGGAGCTGCTGGGACACAAGGACGTGAAGACGACGATGATCTATACCCATGTACTGAATCGAGGCGGAAAGGCGGTCAGAAGCCCAATGGATGGACTGTGACCAGGACCGAGTCTGGCGCATTAGACTGACAGACCACGTCGTATAATACCCGGCAGGGGAACCGCAAGACATGACGGAAGCCCTGTCGATGCTGGCGATTGCGAGGAGGAGGCGTCCTTCGATTTGTCGTGATAGGCTGACAGAGCCGGGGTGTTAGACTGGTCTGTCTAATCAAGAGTTAGGCAGAGGTGCTCGGAGGTCGATGGTGACGAAGCACACTGATACATCCGTGCACCATTACGAGAAGGTAGTGTTTGAATGGAAGGAGCCGCGGCCGCTCGTCACTGTCCCTCGTCAGCTTAGGTTCCGTTCCGTAACTCCAGACACACGAGAACAGTTCGTTCGCACAATCGAACAAGCTCTTGAAGGGTCGCTGGATCGATTCGATCAAGTCCGAACAGCTCGGTACAAGGCGAGTCTCGTAGCTGAGTGGTACGCGCACCCAAACGAGAGCGATTTTCGGTTCGAACTCGACTGGTGGCAGTTAGCTTTCGCGCGTGACGGTGATGTCGTTGGTTTCACGCAGCCAGTTGTGTTCCGCGACGGCGCCCGGGAGGGTCTCGAAGAAGGGACCATCCACTACATCGGTGTCTTACCTAGGCACCGCGGCAACGGCTAGATCTCCGACTTGCTGGCCGCCCTCACTCATAAGTTGCAGAGAATCGGCGTTTGGCGTATCTATTGCGACACAGACGTCCAAAACACGCCAA
>JBQTJP010000094.1:0-1950 GCA_052386995.1 Armatimonadota bacterium | reverse complement strand
AGACGCACCCAGTACGAGAGCATCAGGTAGTAGAGGGGCGGATGTGCGTCCACAGCTCTGAGGAGGCTGATGGCCTCGCCGGCGGAGCGTGTCGAGACGTGGAGCGAGAACGCCTCGTCGAACCAGAGACTCTGCTGCCCGATAGCGGTGAGCCGAAGGAGCGCTGCGCATCCGATCAGCGCGCCCACTAAGGCCAGCTCGAGACGGTCGAGCCTGCGAGGAGTCCCAGGGACTTCTGCCTTCAGATTGAGAGTATCGCCATTCACGGCGCGGCGGGCCGTTCTAACAAGATGACGCGCGCGTAGTTGATGGCGTCCAGCTTCGTCACCGCATACGAGCGCTTCCGAAGGGCGTTGATCAATGTCTCCACCGAGAGCGGCACCGGGAGCACGGTCACAATCCAGACGCGGGGATGACGTGACACACGGTCGACGACGCCGGGCATTCGGATCCCCCGGTCCCCGATGACATCCGGTCCGGCCGGTGTTAAGGCCAGCCGGGGCTGTGGCCCTCGAAAGTAGTAGTTGACGGGTATCCGGGAAAACCCTGGAAGAAACACGAACGCGTCATCGGGACGCGCTTGAGCCCCCACGGTCAGCGCCACCCGGCGCCAGTCGAACACGTCGGGACGGGGCTCGCGATAGTAATGCACCACCCCGCCCACGTTGAGAACCAGCAGCACGGCGATGGCCCCCACCGCGGCGGCCCGGGCCGCGGGCCGCGGGGTCCTCACCAGCGCCGCGACCCCGGCCCCCATCACGAGCGCTAGGCCGGGCATCGCAAACACGAGATAGAGGGGCGAGAACACGTGGAGGGCCAACGAGGCGACAAACGAGATCATCAGCGGAAACAGCGCCGAGCTGATGAGCAGCGCGCGCGACTCACGATGCACGTCCAGCGCGCGATAGCCGACGACGGCCAGCGGGGCCACAAGCACGGCCGCGGGCCACGCGATTGCGCGGGGAAGTCCCCCGATCTGGATCGGGTCATGAAAGAATTGCCCGGCCCCCATCGAAGTCAGGGCGTCGACGAAGAGGCTCGCGCTCAGGGCCGGCCGGAACGAGGGCCAGGCGTGTCCGGTCGCCAGTTGCTCAGGAATCGCGGGGAGCCACGGCAACAGGAGCGCCAGCGATCCCAGCAATGAATAGACCCATCGCCGCCAGGCGGACAGCGGTGTGCGCCGCCAGATGAGGTACCCCGCCTGAGAGGCGACCATGAAGACCCCATAGTAGTGCGCATAGATCGTCACCGCGACCAGGATAGCGTACAGCAGCCAGTCCCGCCGCCGCTCTTCGGTGAGCGCGGCCCACAGCGCCCACCAGGATCCCAGCGCCGCCAGCGTGAGCAGCGCATACATCCGGGCGTCTTGACTGACGGACACCTGAGCCGGGGTGAGCGCGACGAGGCCGGCGCCCAGGAGCGCTGCGGCCGGACAGACGAGTCGCCTGCCGAACGCGCAGGTCGCGAGCACGACCGCTGTGCCGATGATCACGGAAGGGATCCGCACGACGCCTTCCCCGTCCCCAAACAGACGGATCCATCCGTTCAGGAGCAGATAGTACAGGGGCGGGTGGGCGTCGTTGGCCGCGGTCAGGGCGAGGGTACGCGCCGCCGGCTGAGAGGCGATAAAGATGCTATAGAGCGCGTCGAACGACAGCGACTTGTGTGTGAGCTCGACCAGCCGGAGGACGAGCGCCGCCCCAACGACCGCCAGGACGGCGGCGGCCCATGCGAGGCGACCGGACGTCACGGGAAGGCGAGGGTTCGAGTCGACGAGCCGTTCGAATACAGGATGAGCGTGACCGTGATCCCGTTCACGGGGGTGCACTTGATCGGATCGTTGTCCCCCGTCGCCCTGAAGCGGATGTCGTTGCTGTCGGCGGGCTGCACCAGGGTGTAGTCCCAGCAGCCAACCGAATCCGGAGGCTCGACGAACCCGAACGTGCTCGA
>JBQTJP010000093.1:0-1753 GCA_052386995.1 Armatimonadota bacterium | reverse complement strand
GATCGGCCTCGCGGACGTAGCCTGCCATGTGGCGTCCCGCTCGACGGCCGAAGACCAAGATGTCGACCAGCGAGTTCGTCCCCAGGCGGTTGGCCCCGTGCACCGAGACGCACGCGCATTCGCCAGCCGCGTAGAGTCCCTCGACCGGCGCGTTGCGCTCGTCTGCGATCACCTGCCCGTCGTTGTTCGTCGGCACACCGCCCATCGCGTAGTGCGCCGTGGGCTGGACCGGCACCGGCTCGTGGATCGGTTCCACGCCCAGATAGACGCGGGCGAACTCGGTGATGTCCGGCAGCTTCTCGTCGATCACCTTTTTGCCCAGATGCCGGAAGTCGAGATAGACATAGTCCTTGCCGCCGATGCCGCGGCCCTCGCGTACCTCGAGGTGGATACAGCGTGAGCAAATGTCCCGAGGGGCCAGATCCTTCAGCGTGGGCGAGTAGCGCTCCATGAACCGCTCGCCCCTGTCGTTGATGAAGAAGGCGCCTTCGCCGCGCGCGGCCTCGGAGAGCAGAATCCCGAGCTTGTAGATCCCGGTCGGGTGGAACTGGAAGAACTCCATGTCCTCCAACGGAATGCCGCGGCGCCACGGGATCGCCACACCATCGCCGGTCAGCGCATGCGCGTTGCTCGTGACTTTGAAGATGCGGCCGAACCCGCCCGTGGCCAGCAGCACGGCCTTTGCGTGGAAGGTGTGAAGTTCGCCCGTGTCGATCTCGTAGGCGACCAGCCCAGCGCAGCGGCCGTCCTCGAGGAGCAGATCGAGCATCTGGAATTCATCGAAGAAGCGGATGCCCGTGCGGAGACACTGTTGATACAGCGTCTGTAAGATCATGTGGCCGGTGCGGTCCGCTGCGTGACACGCGCGCCGGACCGGGCCTTCGCCGAAGTTGCGGGTATGCCCGCCGAAGCGCCGCTGCGAGATCAGGCCTTCGGGCGTGCGGTCGAAGGGCAGGCCCCAGTGCTCCAGCTCGTACACCGTCTCCACCGCGTCGCGGCACATGAATTCCGCCGCGTCCTGATCGACGAGATAGTCGCCGCCCTTGATGGTGTCGAACGTGTGCCATTCGGGATGATCTTCTTCCAGGTTTCCCAGCGCCGCGCCGATACCGCCCTGAGCCGCGCCCGTGTGCGAGCGCGGCGGATAGAGCTTGCTCACCACGGCGATGTTGTGGCTCGCGAGCTCCACCGCTGCCCGCAGACCGGCTCCTCCGGCGCCGACGATGACGGCGTCGAAGGTGTGCTCAATCATCCGTCACGAAGGGCGACGGTTCGTAGTCGACGTAGCGCAGCACCGTGTGATCGGTGATCGAGTCGAACCAGCGCGTGCGGAGGTCGGCGCCCTCGGGGGAGAGGAGCCACGTGCGGAAGTTGTTGGCCGCTTCCTCGCCGACCCAGAACGCCTCGTTCAGGTACCGGGGGCGGCGGACGGACCGCTGGCGGTCGTAGGTGCCCTCAAACCCGTCGAGGAAGACCCACGTCTGTCGCCCGACGCATCCGAACCTGCGGGTCACCTCATCGAGCCGACCGTCGAGCCATTCGACGAAGGATGGCTCGTCCACCCCGGCCTTGATGGTGTAGACGTGGATGACGCGCAGCATATGACTGCCTCCTCTGGCAGACCGTTCATAATCTTGCGAGAACAATCGCGGCGAGGACGGTGCCGACAATGGCGCTGCCATAGCAGGCCACCGGCAGGGGCAGCCAGGCGGTTTTCAGATGGAGTCCCTCTGCGAGCGTGTAGAGAAACCGG
>JBQTJP010000092.1:0-29981 GCA_052386995.1 Armatimonadota bacterium | reverse complement strand
CGCCGCCAACAGCGTCCTTCATCGGCCCTTGGCGCCAAGGCATCCACCGTGTGCCCTTAGTAGCTTGAGACCCGCTCTAGGAGCAGCTGTATAGAGCCTGGCAACACATCACCATCCCGCCGATCATTCGTTCGATCCGCGGGCGGATGTCTTCTTCCCTCTGCAGTTGTCAAAGAGCTCCCCGTCACGGCTCGTGCGACGGATCCCGCCGGGGTCGCCGGCCGGAACATTGAGGACGATCTCGCCGAGCGCCGGGTGAGACGAAGAATATACGCTCGGGGCCTGGGCACAAAAAAGAGGGGATGAGCCTTCTCCCCTCCGGGACGCTCATCGGGCACAGCGTATGCGTTTTATCCGCTAGACTGCGACCGCACCAAATCCCTCCCTGTGTCCAAGCCAACGCTAATTATAGAAGCACCCCTTCTATTGTCAACCCCCGGTGTCAACCCTCGGCATCAAACCTTCGCCTCCGCCTCACCCGGCACGGCGCCGCGGTCTCGGCCTCAAACGCATCCAGGCTCAGACGACCAGGCAGGTCAGCGTCTCCGCAACCCCTGAGCTCCGCTGGATCCTGGAGATCACCGTGTCCCCCAAGGCGCCCATGTCGCCGGCCTCGGCCAGGCAGATGATGTCGTACGGACCCGTGACCACGTGGACCTGCCGCATCCCCTTGATCTTGCGAAGGGCGATCGCGGCCTTCCGGGCCTGTCCGGGATTTGACTTGCACAGCACGTAGGCGGACACCACAGCCCCCACCCCCTCGGTTTGCAGGACTGTTCCCCGGCCGGGTGCGCCGGCCCTCCTGACGCGCTAGTCGGGGATGAGTTCACGCATCGCCGCCGCATACGCCTCGAAGTCGGCGGCGGAGAATAGCACGAATCGGACCTCATCGAATGGCATCGTGGCCAGCGCAGTCACCACGCTTCGCACCGCAACGCGTGCGGCCTGGTCCACGGGATACCCATACACCCCGGTGCTGATCGACGGAAACGCCACCGTGCGCGCGCCACGCTCGGCCGCAAGCGCAAGGCTGCTGCGGTACGTGGAGGCGAGCAACTCGGCCTCGCCTTGCCCGCCTCCCTGCCAGATCGGTCCGACCGCGTGAATAACGTACCGCGCCGGCAGCCGTCCGGCCCCGGTGATGACCGCCGATCCGGTCGGGCATCCCCCGCGTTCGGCACGAATCGCGGCACATTCCTCTTCGATGGCCGGGCCCCCGGCGCGCCTGATGGCCCCGTCGACCCCGCCGCCGCCAATCAGACGGCTGTTGGCCGCGTTCACGATGGCGTCCACGTCGTGAGTGGTGATGTCGCCGACGACCAACGTCAGCAGACTGTCGTTGATGGTCCGGGTGAGGCGATGTTCTGGGGTCATCCTCACTCGGTCCGGGCACTGGGGCTGCGCTCCACAACCTCCACCGACGTGCTGCGCGCCAGCGTGTCGTCCAGCGTGATGACGGCGTCAAATCCTTCCTGGGGAATCGTTCGCAGCGCGTCTCGCAGTTGCTGCACGTGCTGGACGATCACGTTGCGGCCGACGCGCCGCTCGCGGCGCGTGTCGTGCAGGTAGCAGCGCTCTTCGGAGACGTCGAAGACGACCAGGGTGACGGGGACGGCATGGCGCCGCCCGATCTCCAACAGCGTCCGGCGGGCGTCGGGCCGGAGCGCGGTGCTGTCGGCAACCGTGAGCCGGCGCAGCCGCAGACGCCGGTCAATAATCGTATGGAAGAGCTCAAAGGCTTCGGGCGAGACCGACAGGTTGCGCTCATCGTCACCCAGCATCGCACGGCAGCGGTCGGATGAGACGACCGCCGTAGGCTGAAAGTGACGCGCGGCAAACGTGCTCTTGCCGCTGCCGGCAGGGCCGCAGAGGGTCACCAGGGATGGACTGGGAATCCGAACGCGCATGGTACGTACTGAAAACTACTAGTCGCCCGCTGGCCCACCGACTTTCTTGAGTCTTGAAAGGTACTGCTTGCGGAACTTCGCCACCTTGGGCGCGACCACGGCGCGGCAATATCCCTGGGTGGGATTCCGCCGAAAGTACTCCTGATGGTACTCCTCGGCCGGATAGAACGCCTGGAGAGGCCTCACCTCAGTGACGATCCGATTGCCCCAGAGGCCGGACGCGCCAAATTCGGCGATCACCTGCTCTGCGGTCGCTTTTTGCTGGGGGCTATGATAAAAGATCGCCGAGCGGTACTGGGTCCCCACATCCGCGCCCTGCCGGTTGAGCGTCGTTGGATCGTGGATCGTGAAGAAGACCTCAAGGATCTCGCGATAGGAGACGATGACCGGATCGAACGTGACCTGAACCACCTCGGCATGGCCGGTGCTGCCGGTGCACACCTGCTCGTAGGTCGGATTGGGCACCGTGCCCCCCGTGTATCCAGAGACGACCTCTGCCACACCCTGCAGGTCGTCGAAGACGGCCTCGAGACACCAAAAGCATCCGCCGGCCAGAGTCGCAACTTCGTGACGCGCCGAGTCCGTCCGTTGCCCATCATTCATCCCAGGCTCACGTCCTTTCTCAGTGATTCCGCATCCAGGCAAGACCTGCCCCCGCACCGACCAAGAATCCACCCGCCACACGCCCCGGTAACGCGGGTGTCCTGCCCCTGAGAATGCGGCCCTTGCCCTGCTCCGCCACCCACCCGTAGATGAGCAGCACGGGGAACTCCACGGTGATGGAAACTATTCCGAGGATGAGAAATTGCCGCCACACGTTAGCGCCCGGCGAGATGAACTGCGGAAGAAGGGCCGTGAAGAAGACGATGGCCTTGGGATTCGACAATTGGGTAAGCAGGCCTTGAGAGAACAACTTCAGAGGAGCGTCGAAGGGAATCACCCGAACGGGTTCCGATTCTGTCTTCAAGAACAACATCCTTACGCCTGTGAGGATCAAATACCCCGCGCCAACCCATCTGATGGCCTCGAACAGTGTGGTTGATGCGAGCAACAGCGCCCCTAGTCCCAGCGCCGACAGTGCGAAGTAGATCGCGTTGCCGGTCAGGATGCCGAGCGCGCCCCGGATGCTTGACTTGAAACCATTTCGTATCCCTTGAGACACGATGAGCAGGACAGCCGGGCCGGGCGTCAGTGAGAGGACGAGCTCGGTCATCGCAAAGATGAGCAAGAGGTTCAGGGACATACCTACCGCTGCCCCGGGAGCGGAAAGATCCTGCCGCCCGCGCCCGGAGGAAAAACGGTGACCCAGGCAACCAGGCCGACCGGGATGCTTGTGCTCGTGCGCGTTCTGATATTCTCCTCCGAGACGATCGAGAAGGCAATCCCCTGGTCATTGTACACGAGCAAACGGTAGTGCCCCCGGCCCGGAATGCTCATCTCGACCCGCACAGGTGTGAGCCCGTGGGCCAGCATGACGGCGCCCTGCGACATCGTGACGCCGATTCCTTTGGAGGACCGGTACTGGCGGTCGCTGATTTCAAGCCCCACCACTTTGTTGTTGTCGTCCTGAGCAACATACGCGACCAGCCCGTTGCGCCATCGCAGCGAATGGGAGAGAAAGCCGAGGTCGAACTCGCGAAATTCGGACGCTCCGACCCGCCGGTTGAGCTCCTCCACGGTCATCGTCAAGCCGAAGGGACCCACGCCCTGCCCTGGCGTGACGATCAGATCGGGAGCCGGGAGGGGCGGCGACACGCTCGCCGAGGACAATGGATCGGCACGGACGGCGGCCTTGGAGGTAAGCCGGGCCAAGCCGAAAAAGCCCGGGACGGACACCCGAGTATCTGACGTCGTTGTGAACTCTTGGCCATACCGCCCCCAGCGGCCCCGGTCGATCAGCCACTCCAATTCACCGGTGACCTTCGACGAGGCTCGCGTTTCCGTCGGAATTCCCAGGATGTTTCCGCCCCCTGACGCGCGGCCCTCATTGATGAACGTCACGCGCGCGACGCGGCCGTCCGGGCCGCTGGTGAGTCCCGCAAGCGTGTACGTTCCATTCCCCTTTACCACGATCTCGCCCGAAGTCGAGGTTGCGCTGCGGGTCCAGGATTCTCCGATGCGGACGGGTTTACCCGGGAGGGGGAACGGAAAGTCAGGCCGCTCTGTCGGATCGGCAAAGCGCTCAACGACCTTTCCATCGGGATCCACACGAAAGCTGCCCGCCGGGATGAGCCGTTCCCGCGGCTGTCCCCCACGCTCGGTCACACGGTAGTCCTCGACTGTCGCTTCGATCCAGATGGCTCCAAGCGCCGCGATATCGAGAACGCGTATGGCCTCGCGAAGTTCGAACCGGGCCTCAGCGCTCTGACGCGCGCCCTCGGTGCTCTCGAAGCTTACCTGCACGTGGCCGGTTGTCGAGTGGAAGAGTACCTCACCGGGGGTCAGCTTCAACTGGAGGGACACCGCATCGGCCTGGCCGGAACTTGACTGGGCATGGGTCAGAATCGCAAGGAGACAGACGAGAGGAAGGAGGTGAGTGCGCCGGCTCATGGCCAACACCCCCTGAGGAGACCGGAGTATGCTCGAAGTTCTCGCCGCGGGCACACTGTCCTTCTGTCGCAGGCGTCGCGAGTCCCGACGCCAAACTTATCTGAGCAATCGCTGGAGGCTCTCCAGATTTGCCTGCAGTGTCGCGAAACCTTCGCCCTGGTGGCCTCGTCGCAGGTGCGGCTCCGGAAGGCGCCCTCGACGGTCCCCTGCGACACGCCGAACAGGTACTGAGCTTCGGTGTAGACGTCCTGCGCGTTCGCGGCACTTGCGCCAAGTAAGAGGCACAAGGCCGCAATCGCGGCGCGGGCAGCCGTCACGGCCGGAATGGCGGCTGCATCACGCGCTCCTCCATTCGATCAACGCTGCGGCAACCCATGTAGGTCTGGGCTGCTGGTACAGCTCGGCGGTTTCGGTGTATGTCAGGTCGAGGATCCGCCCCGCCGTCACGGCACGGAGATAGCGGAATACCTGTCCGGCGTCGCGCGCATCGCTCTTGGCACGCACGCAGTACTGGTTGTAGCCCCAATAATCGCCGCGAGCCAGGATCTCAATCCCATCATTGATTGTGCGGCGCGCCAGTTCCAGCCCGCCCTCGTGAGGATGTAACGCCCGCTCGGGCGGGTCGCCGTATCCAATGCCGTGATGGAAGGGATCTGCGGTGGACACGACCACCGCCCCTTCGGCCAGCCGCGCAAGTTCATCGACACCCGGCAGCCGCTCGGGCTTCCCGCCGGCCAGATAAGGGTAGCGCTCAATCACCTCTGGACGCAAAACACCGCGGCGGCGGGTCTCAGCCGACCAGAAGTGTCGAAAACTCACCAGGGAATGATCATCCCGCCACTCGTCACGGCCGGCGATGCCCGGACCTTGGATGCCCCAGAACGGCCACTGGGCCGGATCCTCGCCGGCGGCGACACGGACGCGGGCATCCTGCATCTCGTCGCTGAAGGCGTGCAGGACGCTTACAACGATGACACGGTCGGCACCGCTGTCCAGGCATGCGTTCACGACGGCCGCGGTCTGATGGCCACAATCCAGAACGCCCGCGTGCGGGAAGACGAGCACCCCACCGGCCCTCAGCGTCGGCGCGAGATCCCAGCGGCGGGCCTGCTCCAGGCGATCGAGGGTGCCGCGCTCGCCCATCGTCTCTTGCTCGACACGATAGAGCGCATGGATCTCCTCGCGCAGCCTCCGTCGATCGACACCCGCGCTCATGTCCGCGGCTCGGGAAGGGGCTCACCTTCCGGCACGAACCGCAGCGCCACCCCGTTGTTGCACCATCGTTGTCCCGTGGGCTCTGGCCCATCCGGGAACACATGCCCCTGATGGCCTCCGCACCGCGCGCAATGATACTCTGTGCGCGGCAGGATCAGCGCGTAATCGGTCTTCGTCCCCACTCCACCCGGCAGCGCTTCGACAAAACTCGGCCATCCCGTCCCGCTGTCGTATTTCGCGCTCGATACGAACAGGGGGAGGTTGCACGCCGCACAGACGAACGTCCCGTCTCGTTTCTCCGCGTTCAACGAACTCGTAAATGGTCGTTCGGTCGCCTCCTCGAACAGCACGGCGTAGGCGTCAGCCGGGAGAAGCCGGCGCCACTCGGTTCGAGGTTTCTCCAGTTTTGCGCTCTTCTGCTCCGGCTTGTCCGACACGTCTCCTCCTCGCGCGCTGTCCACTGCAGAGGCCTGCACGCATAGACCTTACGCATCTCGCTCTGGATTCTCCTGGCAGGCCGGCCGGGTGCAATAGAACGCGACCCGGGTATGATGAGGTTGTGGAAAGTTACCGCGGGTTCGTGCTGCTCGGCGCCGCCTTCATGATTGCCGCGGGCTGCGGGAGCATTCCGGGCCTCCCGCCCGGAGGGGGCGGTTCCCTCTCCGTGACGACCATTGCCAGCGGACTGGACATCGTGTGGGCGATGGCGTTTGTCCCCGATGGGCGGCTGTTTTTCACGGAGCGAAGTGCCGGAGCCGTGCGGGTCATCACAAGCGGCGCCCTTCAGGGCCCGCCCGTCATCACGCTGCCCGTACGCGCCGTGGGCGAGGGCGGCCTCTTGGGACTGGTGGTCGATCCGGGCTTTGCCTCCAACCGTTTTCTCTACGTGTACTACAGCTATACGGGCGCCGGTCCGCGGAACCGCATCTCACGGCTGCTGGTGTCTGGCACCAATCCCACGACCGCGACCGAGGATCTCGTGATCCTCAACGACCTTCCCGGCTCGGACGCCCGCCACAACGGCGGCAGGCTGAAGGTCGGCCCAGACGGACTGCTGTATGCCACAAATGGCGACGTCAACAACGCGGCTCTCGCGCAGGATCTCTCATCGCTGGCCGGCAAGATCGTTCGGCTGACGCTGACCGGGGGCGTCGCTCCGGGCAACCCATTCGGCACGTACGTACTGACCTACGGCCACCGGAACCCCCAAGGCCTGGCCTGGGATCCGTCGAGCACGCTCTATGCCACCGAGCACGGAAACTCGAGCAACGATGAAGTGAATCGGATCCAGCCCGGCGGGAACTATGGCTGGCCGAATGCCGAAGGGCCGAATCACCCGGCGCCGTTCGTCTCGCCGGTCTTCGTATTCACGCAGGATACGTGCGCGCCATCGGGCGGCGTGTTCGCGAGCGGCACCATGATCCCTGAATGGAACGGGGATCTCCTCTTCACCTGTCTGCGGGGGGTGCATCTGCACCGGCTGCGGTTTGCCGGACCGGGATCGCCGACCGTGGTAGCCGAGCAACGTCTCTACGAAGGCGTGTACGGTCGCCTGCGTGATGCGATCATGGGACCCGACGGGGCGGTGTACATGTCGACAAGCAATGCGGGGAACGTCAACCTGATCCTCCGGGTCGGGCGCTAGTGTCCCCTCCCCTCACTCATCGAAAGTCGCGGCTGGGCACGGCCGGAAGCCGCGTGCTCAGATCGGGCTTCCACATTTTCTGTACAACGATGTGGACGACACCCTGCTGTTTCTGCAGCCGGCCTGTCACTCCCAGCAGCGGTGCGGACTTCGCGAGCCGCGCATTGTCCTCGAACACGCGTGGCCATACGACGAGGTTCACGAGTCCCGTCTCATCCTCCAGGGTCATGAACGTCACGCCGGATGCGGTGCCCGGTGTCTGCCGGCAGATCACCAGGCCTGCATAGCGCACGGTCTCGCCGTCTTTGAGAGCCGCCACCGTCTGCGCGTCGGGCAGGCCGGAAGCGCTGAGTTGCTGCCGGAGCGGCTCCAGCGGATGCCCGCGGACGCTGTGGGACGTGGCGTCGTAGTCCCAGGCAATGACCTCGAAGGGATTGAGGCCATCGAATTTCGGAATCGTATCGATCATCTCGACCGATAACGTCATGCCGTGGCGTTTGGCAAGCGCCCGGACCTGCCACAGCGCCTCCCGTCGGGCTACGCCCAGCCCCTCGAAGGCTCCGGACCTTGCCAGAGCAACCAGGGCTCCGGCGTCCAGGCCGGTTCTGCGCGCGAAGTCGTCGAGTGACTCAAAGGTCGCATCTGCGCGCGCCGCCGTGATGCGCTTCCCATCGTCTTCACCCAGGCCCTTCACGTAGCGAAGCCCCATTCGCACGCCAAAGCGCCACCCGCCGTCGAGTTGCTCCCCCGCGTCGTGCGGGTCTTGTGAGGAGCGCAGCTCTTCAAGCGTACAGTCCCACGCGCTGCGCAAGACATCGATGGTGTAGACTTCCACCCCATGCCGTCGGGCGTCCTCGACGATCGTCGACGGCGCGTAGAAGCCCATGGGTTGTGCGTTCAACAGCGAGCAGGTGAACTCTGCGTGATAGTGGCGCTTGAGGTAGGCCGACGCGAACGCGACCAGGGCGAAGCTGGCGGCATGCGAGTTGTGGACGACGAGGTCGTTGGCGAGAAAGTTGTGATCTCCCTCAACGTGGAGGTCGTATGTTTCCTGCACGCCAAGTGGTTCAACCGCTGCAATGCGATCCCAGTAGATGTCGCGCGACATACGGCCGCTGTCGGTTGCCTCGAGACTCCCGCTTGCCAGAGCGCTGGCCGATCCGTTTCTATCGAGGCCGAATAGAAGCGAACGGGCTACTCGCCGCTTGGCTGGATTGAGGAAACGCCGCGCGATCATCAGGTAGAAGCGGGCCAGATTCGTGCTGCCAGTCACCGTCACAGTAAAGCTGGTTACAGATCGGTCTCTGTATGGACGCGTGCGTTCATAGAGACGCGAAACGATTCCCAGCCTCAGGAGAAGATGCTGGACCTGCTCGGCGAGCTGGCGGGAAACGGTGTCGTAGGAGGCGTGTGGGGCTGATGACGACAGATGGCCGTCACCTTCCCAGAGACGGGCAAGCAGCAGCGCAAGATCGGTACCCCGCAGTTCGAAGACCTCGTCAGGCACCCGCTTGTCACGGGCGCCCGCGCCAAGAAGACCATGGCGCCGTACCCACTCAACCACGCCGATGGGTCGAGTAGGATCCTTTCGGCGAACATGGACGCTATGTGCGCTTCGATGCCACGCGACGGTGGCGCGGGTGTTGGGGAAACGCTCAACACATCGGACGAACTCGTCCCGATACAGAACGCTCGTCGTGTAGAAGTACAGCGTCGTAGGGTGACACAGATTCCCTTCAGCCAGAAGATCTGCGAGGACAATGATCTCGTAGCGCGGCCAGCGACGTCGCCCTAGCGCGGGAAGCCGGCGTGCCGCGGCGATATGGTCGCCTGGGCGTAGCGATCCCAGGGGGCGCCAGCCGCTCATGGTGAGGATCGGGTGCTCGGCAGTGGCGATGACGGACCGTCCGAGCGTCGTGCGAATCCGGAAGACCGGTCGCGGCCCGCTTATGGTGACCTTCAGAACCTTCCGTCTGCGGACCCGCAGTTCGGTGTCACAGACGAGTGTGGTCCTGAGCCTCACTCGACCCTGTACGACATCGTCGATGGTGACCCAACGTCCTGTGGTAGCGTCGACAACCCTTGTCTCGCCAACAACGCATTCCGGGAACCCGTACTCGCCGAATCCGCGAATCTGTTCGAAGACGCGCGATGCGAACTCGGGCGCGATGCCCTTGGCCTGCATGCGCGAGATCAACCGATCGCGGTGCCGCTCGATCCGGCCCGACCGCCGCCAGGCCGCCATATCGCGGCGCAGTTGATCCGCTTCGCCTGGCGTGTAGTCTGCGGCGACCATGGCCAGGCGGATGACCTGTTCTTGAAACAGCGGCACGCCCAGGGTCTTGGCGAGGACCGGCTGGAGCGACGGATGCGGATACTCCACCGGCTCACCGCCGTGCCGCCGGCGTAGATACGGATGGACCATCCCGCCCACGATTGGTCCCGGCCGCACGATGCTGACCTCGACCACCAGATCGTAGTACGATCGTGGCCGCAGCCGTGGCAGCATCGCCATTTGCGCGCGGCTCTCGATCTGGAACACGCCGATTGTGTCGGCCCGGCAGATCCAGTCAAACGTCTCGGCATCATCCCAGGGGATCGTCGCCATCGAGAGGTCGATCCCACGATGCCCTTTTAATTGATCGAAAGCGAGATGTAACTGCGTCAGGGCCCCCAGGCCGAGCAGGTCCACCTTGAACAGACCCACGCCCTCCACGCTGTCCTTGTCCCACTGGATCACCGTCCGCTCGGGCATCGTCGCGTTCTCGATCGGCACGAGCGTGGACACGGGCTCGTGACCGAGCAGGAAGCCCCCCGGGTGAATCGACAGATGGCGGGGGAAGTCGAGGATCTCGTTGGCCAGCTGCATCAGATGTTGGTGCAACGGCGCATCGGGATCCAGGCCCGCCTCTCGCAGGACGCTCGGCGCGACATCCCCGTAATGAGAATGGAGTTTCGCCAGGCGATCGAGCGTAGTCGGCGACAGCCCCAGGGCCTTGCCGACATCGCGCACCGCCGACCGGGTGCGATACCGAATGACATTGGCGACCATCGCCGCCCGGTCGCGGCCATACTTGTGATACATCCACTGGATGGCATCCTCGCGAAGGTTGTGCTCGATATCAAGATCGATGTCAGGCGGTTCGGCCCGCTCGCGTGACAGGAACCGCTCAAAGAGCAGATCCATCCGCACCGGATCGACGGCCGTGATCCCCAGGCTGTAGCACACCGCGGAATTCGCGGCCGAGCCCCGTCCCTGGCAGAGAATCCCGCGCGAGCGGCAGAACCGTACGATCTCATGCATCGTGAGGAAGTAGCCGCAGTAGTCCAGCTCATCGATGAGGGCCAGTTCCCGTTCGATCTGCGCCACAGCGTTCGACGGGATGCTGAAGCCGTAGCGCTCCTGGGCGCCGGCGAAGGTCAGCTCGCGCAGCCACTGCGATGATGTCTTGCCGTCCGGAAGGATTTCGGATGGGTACCGGTACCGGAGTTCAGTCAGCGAAAATGTGCAGCGCGACGCGATCTCATTAGTCAGGGACACCGCCCGGGGGTCGTTCTCGAACAGGGCCGCAAACGCAAACGGGCTTTTCAAGTCGTGCTCGCCGTTGGGCTCAAGAAGCTCCCCGGCCTCTGCAAGGGTCACGCCGTGGCGAATACACGTGAGTGCGTCCTGCACGGGCCGGCGAGACGGCGTGTGATACAGCACCTCCACCGCGGCTGCCACCGGGATCCCATATCGCGCCGCCCGATCACGGAGTCGGGCCTCCTCGCGTACTTCTGTGTCGCGCCGGTGTCGTGCGGCCATCGCATACAGCGCGTCACCAAACGCGTCACGCAGACGTGCGGCCACGCCGTCTAGAAGCCGGTCCGGGTGCGGCCCGGACTCTGGAACAGACTCCGCGACGAGCAGGCTCCGATCGCCACCCCACAGGGCGATCAACCCCGCGGCGTGGCTGCAGACCTCTTCCCACGTCACGAGACTCTCGCCTTTGGGACAGCGCAGCCGACCGACCGTCAGCAGTCGACAGAGATTCGCATACCCCGCACGGTCGCGCGCGAGCAGCACAATCACCGTGCCGTCAACCATTGTGACCTGAGCGCCCACGAGCAGTTGCACGCCCAGCTCCCGCGCCTTCAGGTGCGCTTCAACGATCCCGTAGACACCGTCACGGTCAGTGATTGCAATCGCGCGCAGGCCGAGCCGGTGCGCTTCTTCGACGAGTTCCTCGGCATGCGAGGCACCCTCGTGAAATGAGAAGTTGGTCTTACACCAGAGAGGAACGTAATCCATTTCACTCGGCGCTCATTCCACCCGGCCATGCTGGAACCAGCCCCGCCGCCGGCGGTCGTAATACACCCACAGCAGCTCGCCGCGGCGGGTCTCAACAAAGTAGTAGTCGCGCCGCACCTCGCGCACCCACCAGCCGCCGGACAGAACGTAGGGACCAGTCTGATCTGACACCGACCCGCGCACCACACCGGAGATGAGCCAGCCGTCGTCGTGCGATGGACGCGGGGCTGGTGGCAGCGCCACAGGCCGCGCGAATACGCGGCGGACAAGCGATCGCACTTCGACCGAACGAGGCTGGGGAGATTGTAGCCGCTCCATCGGCTCCCATCCGAAGCGGGCTTCGGGCAGGTGGCCCTTCCGCAGCACCGCGCGCACCACTGCATTGTCACCCAATTCCGCCCGCAGCCTCGCCAGCGCCCGGTTGCCGGCCTCGAGATCTCGCTGCTGGTGCTCGGCAAAGAGGTGGATCTGCTCGGGCGTGGCGGGCTGACCGCACGCCTCCAGCTCGAGCTCGATCACGCCGGCGGCAAGTCCCACCGACTCCAGGCGCAGGCGCGCGAGATCGAGGATCTGCACCGCATCGAGCGTCGGCGCCGCGGGACGAATCCGCTCCGCGCACCATGCCTGCCGGTCCGGACGCAGCCGCAGGTCGAGGGCAGCCAGTGCCTGCCCGCGGGCGGCGAGCGTTGCCAGCAAAGGATGCAGCAGCCGCTTGATGAGGAACAGCAGGCCGCTGGCGTCATTCTCGGGATCATCGAGCAGCACGGAACGCCTGATGGGATCAACGGGCACCTGCGGCTGCAGAGGGGTCAAGAGATCACCGGCCGCCATCCGATGCAGCCGGTGCAGCTCTGGCCCGAACCGCTCGAGCAGCCCCGCGGCCGGGAGACGCAGCAGCGCGCTCACCGACCGCACTCCGAGCTGGTGCAGCGCGTCGAGGGTCTGCGGCGGGATGGCCGTGATGCGTGCCAGAGGCGCGCGCCCCGCAGCTTGGCATTCTTCATTGGGGTCGGTGAACACCTGAACGCTTCGGCCAATTCGTGCCGCAGCGTAGGTGCCGAATCTGGTGAACCCCACGGCCACGACCGCGGTGAATCCCTTGCCGGCAAGATCCGCCCGCACGCCGCCGGCCCAGCCGTCAAGTGACGCATACAGATGATGCAGTCCCGAAAGGTTTGCCCAGAACACGCCCGGCTCATCGTTGGACGGCTCGACTTCCGGAGAGAAGGCGCGCAGCCGTGCGGCAAGAGCCTCGACCGTGTTCGCAACGTGGGTGAGCAGGAGCGGGGCCGCGCGCAGGTCCGGCAGAAGCGAGAGACCCGAGGCGTAGCTCAGACCGGGCATGATGCCGGACTTCTTTGCGCGGCCATTGACCCACAGAATCGGACTGTGGGGTCGATCCTCGGCGACGACCGCGACCGGGTACCGCCGCCAGTCCGGATGGTCCTGCAACGCCATCTGCAGCGGCAGCGCCGGAACGTTAACGCATGCCAGGCGCTCCACGGCACACCTCGTCGTGTCTCCAAGTCGGTCCCCGCCGCTTGTCCTTGAGGACATCGAGCCAGCAGCGGAACCTGTCGGCGGCGATCCGATGCCGCCGGGCCCGCACGCGCAATGAGATGAGGGAACCGAGGGGAGATGTGCCATCGGTACGTGTGGTGGCTGGCGTTGCGGCGGGGGACGCCCAGGTGCCTCTCTGCTGCGTGAGAAAGACCAATGCGGTGTGATTGCGCTGAGCGAGTGAGGCTAGGCGCGCCAATAGCGGGGTGGGGATGCGCGGATCAGCGCCGGCATCTACAACGACGATTCCGAATGAGCCCGACCGGATGAGTTTATCGGCGGCACGCGCGGCGGCGGCGGCATCCGGCACGCGCACTACAACGAGCGCGTCTAAATCAATCCCACTCTCCAGGATGTCGGGAGGGAAGAAGAGGCTCTCTGAGGGGCTGACCCAGCCCGCCTGCTCGCCGCCCTGCTGTGCATCGAGAACCAGGCCCGCGGCCATGGTGAGGGCCGCAGTGTCCTCGGATCCCGCGAGCTCCACGAGGCGGCCTGCTGCCATTGCCAGGCTCCAGGGGATAGGCTGGGACCGTGACTCTGGGAGAAGGACAGCAAGTGAAGGTAACAACGCCACAATGGCCTCACTGGCTCACCCTCATTATACGAACATATGTTCGATAGTCAAGGGGCGCTTTCAATCAAACTCCACACGCTTTGCCCTCAACGGGTCGCCGGCAGTATCCGAAGGATGCGCCCGTCAGTATTATCGGTCAGGAGGTAGAGCAGACCATCCGGTCCCTGACGCACGTCGCGAATGCGCTCCCGCAGATCGCCGAGGTACCTCTCTTCTCGCGCCACCCTGCCGTTCTCTATCGTCAGTCTCACCAGAAGTCCAGGCGTCAACGAGCCGATGAGGATGCTTCCCCTCCAGCCGGAAAACGCATCGCCCGTATAGAAGGTCATGCCGGAGGGCGCGATCACGGGATCCCAGTAGTAGACCGGCTGCTCCATGCCTGTCTTCGCCGTGCCTTCGCCGATCCTGGCACCCGAATAGTCGACGCCATAGGTGATGACCGGCCAGCCATAGTTCTTCCCAGCCTCCGGCCGGTTCAGCTCGTCACCGCCGCGCGCGCCATGCTCCACGGTCCACAGCTGTCCGGTTTGTGCAAAGAGCGCCGCGCTCTGGACGTTCCGATGCCCGTATGACCAGATCTCGGGGCGTGCTCCGTCGCGACCGACGAACGGATTATCGCGCGGCACCGAGCCGTCCGGGTTGATCCGGACGATCTTGCCCAACGTCACCGAGAGATCCTGCGCACGCTCGCGATAGGCGAACCGATCACCCAAGGTCACGAAGAGCGTGCCATCAGAGCGGAACACGAGCCGCGAGCCCCAGTGGTTGGCGCCGCTCACCTTGGGCTGCTGCCGCCAGATGACCTGTGTGTCTTCGAGGCCGCGCTCACCGAGCCGTCCTCGGGCCACGGCGGTGCCGGCCCCGCCTTCGCCGGCCTCAGCGAACGACAGGTACACGAGCCGATCCTGTGCGAAACCCGGGCTCAGCGCAACGTCCAGCAGCCCGCCCTGCCCCTGCGCGAACACCTGGGGCACCCCGGAGAGCGGCTCGGATGCGCGACCGTCTCGTTCGACGCGGCGCAACCGCCCCGGACGCTCGGTGACCAGCATGCGCCCGTCAGGCAGAAAGGCAAGCGCCCAGGGACGTTCGAGCCCGCGGGCAACGGTCTCGACACGGACAATCCCGCTCAGCGACGCCGGGGTCGGCGAGCGCGACGCCTGATCCTGACTCTGGGCCAGCGCCGGTGCCACCGACGCCAAACAGGCGATGATCACAATCCTGGAGATCCCGCGTGACATCAGGCCCGCTCCTTCCTAGTCCTCATAGATCATGTTGACCGTCACTCCACCCTAGACACAGCGTTTTCGGTTGTCGCAAGGTATCCGCCTGCCTCGGCGCGTTCCAACGTCGCGAGGATCGTCTGGGCGAGCTGTCGCGCCGACTCCACATTCAACTCTACCGCCACGCGTGCGCTCGGACCCTCCGACGCGTTCACAAAGTCGATGTTCAGGGCATGCTCTAGTGGTGCATGGAACGGGTGATCATAGGACACGTTGACCTCGCAGAGCGTGAACCATCCGTGCGCTCCTTTGCCGCTGCCCCAGATCTTCGCTTGATTGACAATCATGGTACACATCGTCGCGCTCCTTTCCGAAGTCACCGAGGGGCTACGCGGTCTTCGCAGGCGTGCCGAGGTACTTCTCGAGAAAGGCGAAGACTTTCTTCCAACCGTCCACCGCCTGTTCTTGCCGGTAGGCCGGCCGGTCGTAGTAGAAGAAACCGTGACCGGCGTTGGGATACATATGGGACTCGTACGTCTTGCCGTGCTTCTTGAGCTCCTGCTCGTGCTGCGCCACCTGCTGTGGTGTGGGACCCCGGTCCTCTTCGCCGAAGAGCCCAAGCAGCGGACACGACAGGTCTTTAGTGTAGTCAATAGGGGCGACGGGCTGCTTGGGAGTGAGTTCTTCCTTTGACATCACCACCCGCCCACCCCAGCAGTCGACGGCCGCATCGAAACCTTTCACGCGAGATGCCGCGAGGACCGCATGGCGTCCTCCCGAACACGTGCCGAAGACCCCCACCTTGCCGTTGCTTCCCGGGAATGAGCGAAGAAAACGCATCGCCCCTTCGATATCGCCCACAGCCTGGTCGTCCGGGACGCCACCCGCCGCACGGACTTTGGCCGCTACATCTTCGGGGGTCCCATGGCCCTCGCGGTAGTACAGGTTGGGGGAGATTGCCGCGTAACCGTGGTGGGCGAACCGGCGCGTGGCCTCCCGGTACCATTCATCCCAGCCGGGTATGTGATGGATCAGAACGACGCCGGGGAACGGCCCAGGGCCGAGCGGCCGCGCAACGTACGCGTTGATGATGTCCCCCTTGAATCCTTGCATGCTGACGGTTTCCGCAAGCATTCCTTCATACATGTCCGTCCGGTACACTCAGGCACCTCCATTCACTGCCCGTGCAGATGCAACCGCATCCGAGAGAAAGGAATTAGGCGAGGGTAGGCTGATTAGACCGAAGTCGAGCGCCCGATGCTAGAACTGCGTCACCTGTCCATCCTTGATGACTGTTTCTCCGAAAGCATCCTTGACCTTCACGTGATACGTGCCCGCTGGCAAGACGATCTTGCTCTTTTCCTTCGCGTGCCCACCGAACACTTTTTTCGTCTTACTTTCATCGTACACTTCATACGTACCGTCGAGCATGACGTGAAGCACGCCGACTCGAATCCGCGTGTCTTTGCCACGCTCGACGGGCACGCCGTCAATGCGCGCGTCCCAGATCTTGACGTCATACTTATCCGGCATGAAGTTCGAAGCCGCACCATCGTACCACGCTGTGATGTGCTTATAGGGGTCCTGTTCACCACCTTTGTACACTTGAAAAATCATGCTGGCTTTGGTGGGGACTTTAACGAGGAGACGACCCGTCGCTCCCTTCAAAGAAGGGTTCGCTTTCATCTCCCAGACGTCCTGATCGGGAGCCGACACCGCGTGTGCGAGTGGGAGCACCATCACGCCGAGAATAGTGAACACAACCACGGCTTTCATCAGAATGCCCCCTTTGTAGAGAAAGCAAATTGATTAGGACGGACGGTTCAATCTCACGCCTGCCCTTCCCTTCCAATGACCCAGGGGCTCATCAGAAAAATCCTCGAATCGCCTGCGGAGTGACAAGAATCGGGACGGCGAATGCATCTCTAAACTCCGCAACGACCATCTCCAAATCCTTGATGCCTTCGCGGTACTTTCTCAGGTAACTCTTGATCCGACTGGGAGGCGGTGGCTTGTCCAAAACCTCAGCGTTGCCCACAAGAATGACGACATCATCGCCGTCCTCGTCCGTGTTGAAGTTCAGAGCGACCCTCGGATTGCGGGCAATATGCCGCAGCTTCGCCTTGTTCCTTTCGCTGAAGATCAAGATGGTTCGACCGTCCCAATGAAACCACACCGGCCTGGGTTGCGGCGTGTTGCGGGCGTCAACCGTAGTGAGCCAGACGATCTTCTCTTGCCGAAGACGACGGTTTGCGTGCCGGCCGAATCGGGTGCTGAAATCTAGCATCGGGCCCCCTACTTTTCCCGCGTGCGATTGTTCCTCGGGTTGTGCTTTACTATCACGTACGGCCCCGGACTGCCCACGCGCGCGCTATCAGGCGGATCGCCCCGTTCTCCGCAATCGGCAGTGTCGAGCGAATCCGGTCTCGGAGTGCGCCTCTGCGCTCTTCGCTGAGCGACATCGCATAGCCTGGTGCAGGAGCCTGCCCGCCGAGAAAGGGGGACCAGTAGTCATCAAAATCATGGAAGTCGGTGGGAACGTCAATCGGCCGCGCCTCTACGTCCCGCAGTCCAGCCTGAGCGAAGAGCTCACTCAGGGGCTTCGGCCGGCAGATAGGGAAACGACGGCCTTCGTCGAGTTCGCGTGCGGCAGAGTCCAGCGCCACCGCTGCGTCCCAGAAGTAGCGCATCAGCTCCATTTTTCCGGCATAGTCCCACACATAGGCCCCGACGATGCCGCCTCGTCGGACAACGCGAGCCATTTCGGCAACCGCCCGTGGCGCCTCTGGCACAAAGTTCAGGGCAAGACCAGCCACGGCGACGTCAACGCTTGATGTCTCAATGGGCAGCGACTGGGCGTCTCCGACTTCAAAGCCCGCGCGTGCGGTGCCGATGCGCGCTTTCGCGTATTCGATAAAGCCAGGCGACGGGTCGATGCCTTTCACAGACTTTGGGTTTGCGTGCTCGAGAATGTTCTGGGCAAGGGCGCCGGTTCCACATCCCACATCGAGCCAGACTTTTCCCGCCGGCACCGCCAGCCATTGCAGAAACTCTCTAGCCACGAGCCGGCTCCAACGCCCCACGTAAGGCTCGTAGAGGTCGCCGGCCGACCAGGCCTCTCGAGGCAGCGACTGTTCCATGGGAACGTCACGCCGTCCGCAGAAGAGAGCGGCGACTGCGTAGCAGGAACAGACCCACGAGCACTGTCCATAACAACAGCAACAGACTACTGGGCATGCTCACCGCCATCGCGACAGTCGAAAATCCGGTGTGCGCTTGAATCACACCCGAGGTCATCGTCGCCGCGCCAGTCACCATACCCAGCCACCCCAACCGATTGGACCCCTCACCACTGGACAACAACGCGCCCCCATACAGTACTGCCGTTAACCCCAGGAACACGAGCAACATACTGGCGAGACCAACCTCGACCTGCCGCACGGCAAAGGCGGTCTCAAAGATCAGCGACTGCGATTGGAGTGCGGTAGTGGACCAGCGATCGACCATGACCTTGAGCGCGATGCCATCGACCGCTTGAAGAGCTCCCGCGAGCGAGAGGCAGGCGAGCACTCCAGCAGCGCCAAGAATAGCCCACACCCCGGCGCGCCCGCGGCGCAGTCTCCACGACAGCGACACGAAAGCGCCACCCATGAGAACGACACCGAAAAGCTGTCCGAGGTGTGAAACCACCCAAAATCGGTCGGCGGCGTATTCGGCGAATGCCGCCGGCGCGTCCCCAGGGTCGGCACCCAAGGGATGCAGCAAGGTCGCGATCAGCAGGGTAGCGACACCCAGAAAGGCTGCTACTCCGCCTACTTTATAGAAGTATTCCTCCGATGGCATATTCAGCGGCTGGCTGAAGATGCCGGGCGCCCGTTCCTCATAGAGCTCCTGGTGCGTCCTCATCCGCCTCTTCCCCCTCGGTGTGCTGGTTCACAAGTGCCCGACGGACCCGCATCCAAATGTCGGCCATCACGACCCCTGGGATCGTCCGGCTATCTCGACGCGTCCGATGTTGCAGCGGCCGCTCGCCGGTGGCGACGAGTGCCTCCCGCGCTTCCGCGTGCTGCGAGAACTTTGCGAGCAAGGCTCGAAGACATGGCCATTGGCGGACGGAGCCCAGGACGCCACCGCCTGGTGCTCTTCTTCCGACTCGGCCGTTGCCACTATCAGCCTGTCCTTGAGACGAATTTTCACAACCACCCGTCCCTCATTCTAAGGTCTGATCACCCGCCGTACGTTCTCGCTCTTCTCGGGGTTTCCCTCACGGTCGTAGCCTTACTGGTTCCTGACATACGGGTGTCAGGAGCCGACCTTACAATGATCTCAAAACCGGATCGGGTGACCATATGAAACCACGAATCAAGGTCCTCACGTTAAGCGTCAGCGATTTGGGGAAGTCTCTGGCCTTTTACCGCGACGGGATGGGTCTGCCGACGCAAGGCATCATCGGCACGGAGTTTGAGGACGGTGCTGTCGTCTTCTTTAACATGAACGACGATCTCATACTGGCGTTGTATCCAAGGGCCTCGCTGAGCAAAGATGCAAAGGTGTCCGTGAGTCTGCCAAGCCCTGTAGAATTCTCCATCGGCCACATCGTTAGATCCAAACACGAAGTCGATACGGTGATGAAGCAGGCAGAAAAGGCAGGAGCGAAAATCACTGACCCTGCGCACGACCGCTTTTGGGGAGGATACTCCGGATATTTCCAGGACCTGGACGGACATCTGTGGGAAATCGCTTGGAATCCCAAATGGGAAGTCAAAGACTGACCGGCACCCTCAGGAGTGCTGGGATCACACAGGAGGTGTCCCAAATGGCCATCAGGCAGCTCAACTTTGTGGGCCTTGTAGTGAAGGACGTGGCGAAGACGACCGAGTTCTACACGAAGACACTCGGGCTCAAGACGATCCCGGAGATGAGCCAGCCGGGCGTCTTCACGCCGTTCGCGTTGGACGGCGGCGCCATGTTCGGCGTGTTCAACAGCGTGGAGGTGCCCAGCATCACGCAGCCCTATGAGATCGCGTTCGAAGTGGATGACGTCGACGCCGCACACCGCCGGTGGAAGGCCGCCGGCGTAGAAATCGTCAGCGATCCGCACGACATGCCGTTCGGGCGCACCTTCCACATCCGGACGCCGGACGGTCACGTCCTGCGGGCCTACAAGCCGGTCAAGACCGGCTGAGGCAGCCGCTCTGGCGCCTCCCCGTCTGGGCGTGAAGGAGGCACGCCGTCCGCACTGTGCCGGCTCCCGATTCGGCCGGCAATCGCCTCGAGGTGCTGGCGCAGTTCGGGCGGCTCCAGCACCTCGAACGTGTCGCCCCAGGATAGAAGCCAGCCGTCGATGACGTCGAAGGCGCGAGGCCGGTAGATCATGACCTCGTCACCGGCGCGCCGGGCGCGTTCCTCGGCGGTCTCTTGAGACGAGTAACTGAAGTGCTGCCGCTCCTGAACCCAGCGCACGACATCGGGCTGGAACCGGACGACCACTCGGAGGCTGGGTTCGCGCTCGCAGACACTCAGATCACGGGGCACGAACCGCTCCTCTCGCACTTTGTACGCATCGACCCGGTTGAGTCGGAAGCCGCGGGAAGCCTGCCGCAGCCGGCAATAGGCGTCCAGGATCCAGGTGCGTTCCACCAAGACCAGTTGCAGGGGTTCGACATCGCGCACGGTCACTTCGTTCGTGGTGTGAGCGTGGTACTGCAGCTGCACCACTCGACGGTCAAGAATCGCGCGCTGGAGATCCAGGAGTTTACGGTCCGCCAGGTCCACTTGCATGGCCGGATGACTGTAGAAGCGGGTCACAGCCAGCAAGGCCTCCACCTGCCGCAGGGTTTCCTTCGGGAGCACGACTCTGATCTTCTCCAAGGCTGCCACGGCTGCCTCGCGCGTGCGTCCGCGGGCCGCCGCGCCCGTGATCATGCCGAGGGCGAGCGCCAGGGCCCTGGCCTCGTCCGGCGAGAAGGCGATTGGCGGGAGATAGTATCCCTCTGTGAGCCGGTAGCCCTTCCCAGGCAGCGCAACGATCGGCACGCCCACTTCGGAGAGCGCCTGGATATCCCGATAGACGGTGCGCTCGCTGATCTCGAACCTTTGGGCGAAGTCGGCGGCCCGTACCTGTCCGTGGGTTTGGAAAAAGAGAAGGTAGCCTACCAGCCGGTCGACCCGGTTCATATTCTCACCTTCATGTCGCAGCGAAAAGGCGCTGTCATCTCGGTTCCACCAAGTACTTGTCCCACCATCCCGCCGCCGGCTCGATCTGCTGCACGACATCGATCCAGACCCCCGCAGGGTCGAACAGGCCAAAGCGGCGCTGACCGAATGGCTCATCTCGGAGCGTTAGAGCGAGCGGTACGCCACCGCGAACAAACCGCTCGTATTCGACGTTGGCATCCGCCACCTGAAACTCCAGGCACATTCCCTGACCGGTGAACGGTTCGGGCCTGGGTGGGGCCGACGGATGGCTCGGGTGCATGAATGCGAGGTGTGCTCTCGCACCTGGGCCGCCGTTGAGCAGAACGAACCAGCTGGCTTTAAACGCGACCTCGCACCCGAACCAGCGCCGGTAGAAGTCACGACAGCTCGCCACGTGCTCGGTCACGATGATCGGGTAGAAATCCTGAAGCTGCATGGGTCCCTCTTTCCGCTCAGCTGTCGGCCGAGGTAGTCACGATCGGACCGACGCACGTAGAGGTTTCGTGAGAAAACGCGTGGGCGCCGAATTGCCCACGACGAAGTCGGAGAACCCGAAGCTCTCGTAGAGGGCTCGTGCTCGGCCGTTGTCGTCCTGGACTTCGAGCGTGAGCTTACAGCAGCCGTGCTCGATGGCACGCTCCTCCGCGGCGGCGAGGAGGGCCCGACCAATACCCTTTCTGCGGTGCTCAGGAACGACTGCCAGGTCGTGAATGTTAAGGAGGGGTCGCGCCTGGAACGTGGAGAGCCCAAAGAAACACACCGCAACGCCGGCGGGCCGCTGATCGACGAGTGCAAGCAGCACCAGCGCAGTGGGGTGGTCTCGGAGTGTGGGCACGAGGCGTTCCCGGACCTCCGAGGCTAGAGCCTGCCCGCCACCGACCGGATCGGCCGCATAGGTGTTCAGTACCTCGACGATTCCCGCACAGTGCGCGGGGTTGCCGAAATCTGCTTCAAGAATCCGCAGCTGCATGGTCCCGGCCCCTAGGACTCGAGGATCGCCTCGACATCGATCGTGATGGCGACCTCTTCCCCGACAACGATACCACCGTGATCGAGAGGGCTGTTCCAGCTGACGCCAAAGTCATGACGTTTGATCCGTGCGGTGGCCAGAAATCCCGCGCGTGTCTTTGGCCCCTTGTCAACGCCGTCCTCCCACCATGGTGTCTGCCACTGTCCGAGATAGTGCACTTCCATCTCCACTGGCCGTGTCACTCCCCGAATGGTGAGCTCGCCCCGGACAACGCCCTCGTTGGGTCCTCGGACGCGGACATCAGTGCCAACGAAGGTGATCTCGGGAAAACGCTCTATGTCAAGGAAGTCAGGGCTCTTCAGGTGAGCATCGCGATCTGGCTCACCGCTCCAGAGCCCGCGAGCGTCAATGACGGCCTCGACACGCGAGATCGTTGGGCGAGCCGGGTCGAATTCCAACGTGCCGTGGATATTCTTGAAGTGCCCGCGGACGTAGCTGACCATCATATGCCTTACCGAGAACTCGGCGGCCGTATGTCCCGGCTCGAACGTCCAAAGCATCACTACAAGTTCACTATCTCATAACAGGGCGCCTTGCCCCAGGTGAGCAAACGATAGCTCTTGCGAAGGCCCAACCGAAAGTACGGATCGCCCTCGATCAGACCGACGGCCTCGCTCTTCGAGTCGACCTCAAGCACCCAGAGCCCGCCGCAGTACCATTCGTTGGGCGCGGGGCGCAGACCGCCCGCGATCACGATCTTGTCGCGGTTCGCGGCCAGATACTCGAAGTGCGCCGAGGAGTGCTCCTTCCGGATCGCATCGTAGCCTTCGTTGTCCTCGAGGATCGCAACCCATCGCATAGTCTGGTTATTCCACCTTCGTGGCGATCCACCACGTCGTACCCCCTGAGTCCTTGACCCCACCCCGTTTGTCCGGGTCGTCCTTCTTCACCGGCTCCTGCACCGATGTGGCGCCCGCCTCCAGGGCACGCCGGTATGTCCCGTCGACGTCCGAAACGTAGACATGCACGTGGGATGACATCGGCGGCCAGCCAGGGCCTCCGTCCGCGAGCATCACCACCGTATCGTCGATACGCACTTCGGCGTGCATGAGCTTGCCGGTCGAGTCGGGGAACCGGCGCAGTTCGACAGCGTCGAAAACGCGCTTGAGGAAGTCAATCGTGTGGGTCGCACCGTCGACGATCAGGTAGGGCGAGACGCTAGTGTACCCTCGAGGCTTGTGCGACGAACTCATCGCTACTCCTTAACCTGGACTACGACGCGGGCTCAAAGAACTCCACCGGATTGCCATCTGGGTCTTCCGCTAGGATTTGCTTCCCCCCGGGGCCGACGACGATTTCATTGCGAAATTGGATACCTGCCTTTTTCATTTCGGCAACGCGAGAGGGGAGGTCGCTGACTTCTACGACAAACCGATTCCACCCGCCGGGTTCCGGGCGGCGTCCGTCAGGCATGGGGCGAGCGGCCGAACTCTGCGGTCCACTGAGCCAAAGGGTAACGTCGTCCTTGAAAACGTACGCAAAGTTCGGACCCATCCTCTGTTTGAGCCTGAATCCCAAGTGCTCAGTGTAGAACGCTATTGCACGGTCAACGTCCTTGACCATATATCTGATCGATGCCAACTCCACATACCTCCAAAAGATGTTAGCCTATCCGGCCATCTCCACGATCCGCGCAATGAATTGCGCTTTTCCCCGTTGGTACGCCTCACGATCCATCGGGTAACGCCCCGCTAGTTCCGTTTTGAGCGCGGCATAGTCCGTAGCCAGGTGCGGATGCTCAACCAGGTAGTCACGAAACAGGGTTAGGTTCTGCCAGTCTCGACTGTCCAATTCATTCATGTGAATGTGGTGCGTTCTCGGATCCCCCTTCACGAAGTAGTGCCTCCGAGGAATCCCCCATTCCCCTCTGTATGTGTAGCCCAGGGATTCGACCGGCGGGATACACACTCGCGCACGCTCAAAGTTCACTACCGCTATGCCGATGTCTATGATTGGCTTCGCGGTCATCCCAGGAATCGCCGTACTGCCCACGTGCTGAATATCGAGTACGTACGTGCCGACAACGGCCTGCAAGAGCGCCTTCTCCGCCTCAAAGCACTGTATCCACTCGGCGGTGTACGGAGCAAGTTGAACACGCCCTCTTAGAAGGCCATGTTCGGTTTCGTCGATTTCTACCTTGCTCAATCGATCGCCTTGCCGAACCGCGTTGACGACATCCTGGCCATCGACGACTTTGCCGAACACCGTGTGCCGGCCATCAAGATGGGGCTGTGGAGCGTGGGTGATGAAGAACTGGCTCCCATTCGTGTTCGGCCCAGCATTGGCCATCGAGACGACTCCGGTCTCGTGCCGGAGTGGATTTGCCTTGGTCTCATCCTCGAAGCGATACCCGGGCCCGCCGCGCCCCGTGCCGGTCGGATCGCCGGTCTGGATCATGAAGTCTGCGATCACACGATGGAACGTAATGCCGTCGTAGAAGCCCTCGCGCGCGAGAAAGACGAAGTTGTTCACGGTCTTGGGCGCGTGTTGCGGATGCAGCTCCACCGTGATCACGCCCTTGGCGGTCTGCATCCGGGCTCGGTACTTCTTCTTGGGATCGACCGCCATCGGCGGCGGAGAGGTCCATTGCCTCGTCATTCCGGTCTCCTCATGGCACGGATGTAGCGTCCAACCAGCCCATTATTGCAAGATGCCGAGTCCGGGAAAAGAGAACGCCCGTCCGGCTAGTCGTTCTCGGGCGCTGGAAGCTCCGGCGTGGTGGTCTCGGCCCACCACGCATTCTCGTCTATGACTGCAGGCGCCGTCGCAGCCGGAATGCCGGGCGGGTTTGGGATCGCGCTGAACAACGGCAGGATCTGCGCAGCCAGGGCTCCCCGTTGTCGCAGAAGCGGCGCAAGGTTGGCCATCTGTTGCGCCCGCTGGCCCGCGAGCGCCGCCAAACGGTTGCGCTTGTCGTCATAGCAGGAGCAATAGCCGTTCGGACTTGAGTAGGGGACGATGAGGAAGGTCGAGATCGCACCGCCCACCGCGGTCACCCTGGAGGACAACGCGCTCAGGTCGGCCATGATCTGCTGGAGTTCCTGATTCACTTGAGGAAGCCTGTCGAGCGCCTGCTGGGCTTTTTGGCCGACGACCCGCCTCTCGGCGACCGTGCGCGCCGCACGAAGTTCCTGCTCGAGCTCCTGCCGTTCCCGCTCGAGCTCGTCACGCTTGCGTTCGAGCTCGCGCTCTATCGTCCTTACGCGGTTCCGGTCACGGTCGAGGGCGACCAAGGCGCGCTCGGCATCACGGGTGACCGCGTCGCTGATCTGAGCGAGATCCCGCACGACGACGTTCCCCCACCGCCCGCAGTTCCATCCAGCGTGTTCCCTGCAGGGCTGCTGGTCAGGGCACGTACACCGTGTCCAGTAGCAGGTGGGCATCTGCTACTTGGTTTTCATGAAGCCGATCAACTCCGGCGTAGTCAAGGAACTGTCAAGGGAGCCGAACGTGCCCTTTTCCTTCATGACATTCTCATCTCACAGGCTCGAGAATAACCTCGATTCCTTTGCTTGGATACCCTCGGGTGATGACGCGCTGAACGGTGGCCGTCGTAAACAGCAACCTGCCGCCCATCGAAATCGTCGCGCTTACAATGACTGTCGCGTTCGCACTGATCCGGCTTGAATCGTACCTGATCTCGAAGGCGAGCGGCACCTGGCGGCCGCCAGTGATGATGGTCCGCCGACCGAATACGTTGGCCTGGGCGTCGGCTTTTGACGCATCCCGCAATTGCACGTTCAGGACCGCGTCGGGAGGCAGCGCGATGCGCTGACGGTAGGTGACCGTCCCGGTCACGTATGCCTCTGAAAGTACCTTGCCGAACGTCATCGCCCCTGAGTCGTACTTGATCTTAAGATGCAGAAGTTCGCGGCGCCGGAAGAGACTGCCGACGTCATTCAGCTGGGCAAGGAAGCGCCGCTCCAGTGACCCGGGCGGACAGGCCACTTTGGTCAGCGCGAGCCCGGATATCGTCAGGACCCGGCCGCGGAGCACGTAGCGCCCCACTCCCCGGTTGCAGTCGGCCCGCACTGCCACTCGCGCGTGCCGGGAGAAGAACACCGTATATCGCCGCCGGTCGTCGGGTATGAACTGGCTACCGTCGTGCATCAGTGTGCCCTGCCAGTACCAGGTGATCCCAGCAAGCCATCTAACCTCTTTGGGGCGAGGGACGGGCGGCTGCACATGCATCCGCGTGATGACTTCACGGCCCGGGAGCGCGCGCCGCAGCCCCTGTGCCAAGCGCGCGGCCCACTGGTTCGCGACCTCGTGTGCGGCCACGCCGGTGCCGGTGGTATCCTCCGAGATCACGGTCATGATAGTGATCTCGGCCACGACGATCGCCGCAGCCGCCCCGACCGGGCGCACCTCAACAAGGATCTGCCGTCGCCCGAGTTCAGGCAGACTCAGCACGTCGGTGATCCGCTGATTGATCTGCGTAACGCGCTGCTCCAGCGTCATCCCCGACGCCCCTGTTGTGAGGCGACAAATCCACACCCCACCGACTGAGATGTCGCCGATTTCCGCAGCGGCCGGCCCCGGCAGAATCGCCTGGAGCACCAGCAGCACGGCGACCATGCCTGCCATCTGGATTCGATTGTGCGGCATGTGCATATGCTCTCTCGGAGTTAGCGCTCCTCTCCGAAGCCGGTCGCCTGCCCGAACGCACCGGCAATTTGCAGGACGCCGAGACCCGTCGCGGTATCGGCTGACGATCTGGATGCCGACGGGCAATCTCTCAGGGGTGAACCCCTTGACGGTCTGCATGCACATCCTTCACGAAATGGTTTGCATGAAGCCGTTCAACTCCGGCGTGGTCAAGAATGGTCGAGGTAGCCGAACGTGCCCTTTTCCTTCACCTCCCGGGCGGCTTCGAGCAGGCCGCTCATCGCCGCGCGATACAGCGAGGTGGCGAGGCTGATTCGCCTGACGCCGGCCGCCTCCAACTCCGCGACACTGAATGACTTGCCCTTGATGCCTACCATGAAGTTGACCGGCTTCGATACCGCGGAGCAGACGGCACCCACGGATGTCAGGTCGGGCAGTCCCGGTGCGAACAGCACGTCGGCGCCCGCCCTCTCAAAGGCCTGCAGCCGATTGATCGTGTCCTCCAGGTCCGGATTGCCGCGCAAGAAGTTCTCTGTGCGGGCGGTCAAGATAAATGAGAAAGGAAGCGCCCGCGCCGCCTCCGCCGCCGCCTGTACGCGTTCGGTCGCGTGTCCAATGTCGTAGAGCGGCTTGTCTTTGTCGCCGGTCGCATCCTCAATCGACCCGCCGACCAGCCCCGCCTCAGCGGCAAGGCGGATGGTTTCTGCCGCGACGGCTGGCGCGTCACCAAAGCCCTTCTCCAGATCGGCCGACACGGGGAGGTCGGTTGCCGCGACTATTGCGCGCGCGTGCGCCAGCGCCTCCTCGCGCGTCACCTGACCGTCACGGCGGCCGAGAACGCCAGCGGAGGCGCCGCTCGACGTCGCCAGCGCCTGGAAACCAAGCCCCGCGAGAAGGCGCGCGGAGCCCGCGTCCCACGGGTTTGGAATCACAAACGCTCCTGGCCCCTGGTGTAGCGCTTTGAAGCGGGTGGCCTTGTCACGCTGGGTTGCGGCCATAGCGTTCTCCGTGTGCCGTAGAGGCTTGGCGGCATTGCGCGTGCGCGTTCGCCGCAGCCGATTGTGTAGCCGGGTAACTGGATGTCTTGCCCATTCATGCTGCCGCCTCCTTCAATCATGCCTCGGGATCCGACAGCACTCGACGTTGGTCCGGATAGGATTTCCGGGTAGGGACAGTCAATCGATGAGTAGTTACCCTGACGATCTTGAGGCCGGGAACGGGAGGAAGCGAGTGGCCCTTGAGCCAGAACAGATAGCCGCCCTGAAGCGACTGTCAAGTCCAACGATTGCAAACGCGATCGAAGCGTTCAAGATCAGGCCGCGCGAGACCGGCAACCTATCTTCCGAGATCCGGGGGCTTTTTGCCGAACTCGGCTCGATTGTCGGCTACGCTGTCACAGCGCTCATACGCGCCGAGCGTGGGTCGGTCGAGGGCCACCGGGCCAGCACCTTCGCTTATTGGGACTACGTCCTCTCGACTCTAGCGCCGCGAGTGATCGTCGTGCACGATCTGGACGACCCGCGCGGTCAGGGCGCGCAGTGGGGCGAAGTCCAGGCGAACATTCACAAGGCGCTGGGCTGCGCGGGCGTGGTCACGGACGGCTCGGTCCGCGACCTTGACGAGGTCCGCGCGCTGGGATTCCAATTCTGTGCGGCGCACGTCTCGGTCTCGCACGCGAACGTTCACCTGGTCGATTTCGGAATCCCGGTCAAGGTCGGCGGAGTATGGATCCAGCCCGGCGATCTGATCCATGCAGACCAGCATGGCGCGGTCACCATCCCGCTCGAGGTTGCCGACCGGATCTCCGACGCCGCCGCGACGATCGAGGCGGAAGAGCGCCGGATCATTGACGTGTGCAGGTCACCAGAGTTCTCGGTGGATCGTCTCAAGGCCGTCTACAAGGAAATCAGGCCAGGCACCTACTGAGCCGTCTCTCCAGCGTCTTTGGATCTCCCCGCCCTTCCGATGCCAATGTCCCGGGCGCCGCAACGGTCCGATGGCTTTGGGTGCTGCAGGTTATCTAAAAGATCCAAGCCCGGATTATCTCTTCATCCGGTCCCCCAACCGGACGTCGGCGCGTAGTCTCTAAAGGTCAACATTAGAGAGGAGGTACGCAAATGAGCTCATTCGTCTTGACAAAGTACGTGCAGATGCGTCTTTTACCGACGATCGTGATCTTGTTGTTGTCTTTGTGTACCTTGATAATCGCACCGACATGAATACTTAATTGCTTCACATTTGCTCTCTCGTCTGTGACCACCACTTGGGTCAGACTTCGGCACGCCACCCTCGGCGTCGAAGTATCCACGTACGAATGCCATCTCCGCCTTAGACGCACGGAGTTCTCCTGGGTCAGCCAGCCGGTAAGAACTTTCGATGACCACACATTTCGCTTTCCCTCTCGGTAGATCCAACTTCGATGTCCGAGTTTGCGGAAGATCACTTGTAACAAAAGGAGCCACTGCGGTTCTGCCTGCGAGATGCGCAGGGTTCGGTGCAGGCGATTAAACGTTCGTCACGCTTGGCCCCGCGAGATTAGCCTCGCACTCACACAGCGCCGCGCCATTGATTTCGGCGAGAATTTCATTCGAGACTTGCGCACTCTCCATCGTCCTTTCCATCGGCCAGTTTCCGCGCATTTTTCGGGTCCGTAAGAGCGTGATTCCCAAAAAACGAAACCCGCTCCGATTCAGAGCGGGCTTCGCCTTAACAACCTCATAGTGGTAAGGAGTACCGCCGGTACCTGTCACGGAGACCGCGCTCCACGACAGGCTCTATTCTCCCTAGAAAGGAGGTGATCCAGCCGCACGTTCCCGTACGGCTACCTTGTTCGCGTGTGTCCCCCAGTCGCCTGGAGGCGCGGACTATCTCTTCATCCCTTGCGGGAGTCGGCGTGTAGTCTCTGAGGGGTCAGCTCATCGAGCGCATGCCTGATGAGCGACTTCCCTGCTGATTGTCCGCCTCGCCCCGCGCGTTACCACGCGGGGATCTTGCGGAGTTTCCAGCATACAGCCGAGTTTCGCATCCACTGTTGCCAGTGGAGGTCGCAACGGAAGGTTACGACTTCGTCCCAGTCACCGACCCCACCTTCGACGCCTCCTCCCCTTGCGGGTTAGGCCAGCGGCTTCGGGTGGAACCAGCTCCCATGACGTGACGGGCGGTGTGTACAAGGCCCGGGAACGT
>JBQTJP010000091.1:0-7109 GCA_052386995.1 Armatimonadota bacterium | reverse complement strand
GGGCGACCGGGATCCAGCTCGACTTCGTGCGGCTGAGCTCCGGTGAGGCGCTGGCCAGGCTTCGGGCCGAGAAGGCCAACCCGGTCTTTGACGTCTGGTTTGGCGGCACCGGCGATCCCCACTTCGTGGCCAACGAAGAAGGCCTGACGGAATTCTATCGGCCCAGGGCCTGGAGCGATTTGCGGGCCGAGTTCAGGGACGCGGTCGGCGCCAAGTACATACCGCTGTACATTGGCATTCTGGGATGGGCGGTGAACGGACGGCTGCTGCGGGAGAAAAACCTGCCCGAGCCAAAGACGTGGGAAGAGCTCGCCGATCCGCGCTTCCGGGGGCTCGTCGCGTATCCAAACCCGAACACGTCCGGCACCGGATACACGATGGTCGCCACGATGGTCCAGGTCTACGGCGAGACGCGGGCGTTTGACATCCTCAAGCGGATGCACCGCAACGTCGCCGAGTATACCCGCGCCGGCGCGGCACCGGGTGTGCTCGCCGGTCGGGGCGAGGTCGCGATCGGCGTCACATTCGTGCACGACGCCGTTCTACAAATTCTCAGCGGGTTTCCCGTCACGTACGGATCGGCGCGCGACGGCACCGGCTACGAGATCGGCGGGTTGAGCCTGATCAAGGGCGCGCCCAACCGCGCCAACGCGATCACCTTCATCGACTGGGCGCTTTCGCCGGACGCGCAAGCGCTGGCCGAGCAGGCGAAGTCCTACCAGATTCCGTCGAACGCCAAGACACCGATCCCGCGCGTGTCCCCGCGGTTCCAGGATTTTCAGGTCATCAAGTACGACTTCGTGAAGTTCGGGACCGCCGTGGTCCGCGACGGCCTGGTGAACCGCTGGACGAGAGAGGTGTTCCCGCTGCCCAAGTAGGGCGACGCGCATGGCCCGCAGCACCGCCGTCGCTCTCCCCGGGCCCGCGACGCGGGTCAACACGACGCTGCTGGCGTGGGGAGGCCTGACCTTCGCCGGCGCCCTGCTGCTCCCGTGGGCGCGCACCGGCCGCGATCTCGCCGTCTTCGCTGCGCAATCAACCGGGCTCGAACTCCTGGCGCGGGATTGGGCCGTGGCCCTGGCCGTCGCCTGCGCGGCGGCGGCCGGGTCGCTGGGCGTTGCCGCGCTTCCGCTGTACAGACGCGGCCGCATGGCCCTGGTCGCCGGAGGCATTGGCGCGCTCGCTACGCTCTGGCGGCTCTTCTCGGTCGGGGCGCCGATTGGCCCCGGCGCACTCGCCGCGATCCTGGGATTCCTCACCATCATCGGCATCGGCCTGGCGTTCGGCGGATACATCCGCGCCGATGCCTTCATCGCGTCCTGCATCGTCTTGGCGGCCGCGTTCGTGCTCGTGTTCGTTCTTTTTCCGCTCTGGTCGGTGCTCCAGGCAAGCGTGTTCGTGAAGGGGCGGTTCACGCTCGACGTCGTTCGCGACACGATCCAATCGCCGGGCTTCCTGTTGATCAACAACCCTGCGACGCCGCTGGATGAAGGGCGCACAGCGCTCATCGCCGGCGCGGTGTTCGCCGGACTGGGCGCTGTCGGTGCGGCCGCGTTGACGCGCAAGGTTCGTTCGATGGTGGCGTGGGGACTTGGAGCGGGTATCGGCAGTGCCGTGCTGGTCGCGCTGTATCTCGGCTTCGGCGCGGTACGCAACAGCGTGCTGCTGGCGCTGGTGGTGAGCATCGTGTCCACCGGTCTGGGCTTTCTCTTTGCGCTGCTGGCCGAGCGATCGCGCCTGCCTGCGAAAAAGCTGTTCGGACCCGTATCGATCCTGCCCATCATTACACCGCCGTTTGTCCTGGGCCTCGCCATCATCTACCTGCTCGGCCGCCGGGGATTCATCACATCCCAGGTGTTGGGGCTGAACACCACCATCTTCTTCGGACCGCTGGGCGTGGGTCTCGCGCAGGTGCTGGCCTACACGCCCATCGCGTTCCTCATCCTGCAGGGTGTCGTCCACGCGCTGAACGTCGCGCTCGAGGAAGCCGCCGAGACCCTGGGCGCCAACCGGTGGCACATTCTACGAACGGTGATCTGGCCGCTCGCCCGGCCGGGCGTGGCCAACGCCTTCCTTCTTGTGGCCATCGAGAGTCTGGCCGACTTCGGCAATCCCATCGTCGTCGGCGGCGGTAAACCCTATCTGGCGACGGAGGTGTTCTTCTCACTGATCGGCCGGTTCAATCCCAGTGAGGCGGCCGTCTTCGGGTTGACGCTACTGGCGATGACGCTATCGATTTTCTTGATCCAGCACCGCTGGGTCGGCCGGGCGTCGTACGTCACCGTGACAGGGCGGCCCGCGCAGGGCGCCACGCGTCCGCTCCCGCCCGCGCTCGACTACGTCGTGACCGGCATCTTCGTGATCTGGGTGCTCGTCATCGTGGTGCTGTACGGGTCGGTTGCCGTCGGCAGCGTCACCAAGCTCTGGGGATTCGACTACACGTTCACGTTGGAGCACATCAAGGGCCTGTCACCGACCGGCTGGCAGGTCTTTCGCACGACGGCGTCACTCGCGGCGATCGCCGCGATTCCATCCACTGCGGTGGGTTTTCTCATCGGCTATCTCATCACCCGCTATGCCTTCCCCGGCAAGGAAGCGCTGGGGTTTGCGTCGATGCTCTCATTTGCCACGCCCGGGACCGTCATGGGCATTGGCTACATCCTGGCCTTCAACCAGGGCGCGCTCCTGCTGACCGGGACCGAGCTCATCATTATCCTGGCGTTCGTCTTCCGGAACATGCCGGTGGCGCTGCGGGCGGGGGTCGCGTCGATCCTCCAGATCGATCGGTCGCTGGAGGAAGCCTCCACGATGCTGCGGGCCGGCTCGGCGACCACGCTGCGACGGATCGTGGCGCCGCTGGTCCGCGCGGCCCTCCTGTCGGGACTGATCTTCAGCTTCGTGCGCGCGATGACCGCGATCAGCCAGGTCATCTTCCTGATCACGCCCAAAACGAACCTGGCTACGACGCAGATCCTCTCATACATCAACTACGGGACCGTCGGGCTGGGCGCGGCGCTGTCCTGGGTGCTCGTGCTCTTCATGGCCCTGGTCATCGTGACGCTCTATCTGGTGACGCAGCGCCTCGGCGGGCGGGCCATCGGCGAGATGCCCTCGGGCTGACCGGGGGTCAGGAGGACGAGCATGGCGGAGCGACTGCGGGAAGTGCTTCACGAGGAGGCGTCGCGGGTCGGCCTCCAGGAGATCACCAAGAAGTTCGGGACGGTTGCGGCGGTGGACCGGGTGTCGCTGGAGGTCCCGGCGGGGAAACTCGTCACCCTGCTCGGGCCGTCGGGCTGCGGGAAGACGACGACGCTGCGCATGATCGCCGGGCTCGAGCAGCCGAGTGCCGGCCGGGTCTTCATCGGCGACGAGGATGTGACCCCGCTGCCGGCGGCCAACCGCAGCGTCACGATGGTCTTCCAGGCCTACGCGCTGTTTCCCCACCTGTCGGTGTTTGAGAATGTGGCGTACGGCCTGCGCGTGCAGCGCCGTCCCGAGGACGAGATCCGGCGACGCGTGGACGAAGTACTGACCCTGGTGAACCTACCGCAGCTGGGGGGCCGCTCACCGGCGGCGCTCTCCGGCGGGCAGCAGCAGCGTGTCGCGCTGGCGCGGGCCCTGGTCATGCAGCCCAAAGTGTTGTTGTTCGATGAGCCGCTGAGTAACCTGGATGCCAAGCTCCGCAAGCGAGTGCGCGCGGACATTAGAATCCTCCAGCAGGAGCTTGGCATTACAAGCGTCTACGTGACCCACGATCAGTCGGAGGCGCTGGCGATCTCGGATATTGTCGTGGTCATGAATCAGGGTCGCATCGAGCAGATTGGGATGCCGGTGGATCTCTACCGCCGCCCGGCCTCCCGGTTTGTGGCCGACTTCATCGGCGAGGCGAACCTGCTGCCGGCCGCCGTCGAGAACGGCATGGTGCGGGTCGGGTCGTACCGGTTTGGCTACCGGCAGAGCGGCACGGAGCCCGGGCCGGCCACGCTGATGGCGCGACCCGAGGCCATCCGCGTCGAGGTCGCCGGCGATGGTCTCCCCGGTCGTGTGCGAAGCGCCTTCTTCATGGGCACGTTCGCCGATTACATCATCGAGACAGAGGCGGGCGAGGTTAGCGTCGCCGATGCCCGCAGCGTGGACGTGATGCACCCCGTGGGCGCTGCGGTCCGGTTGCAGTTTTCGCCTTCAGGACTCTACCTGCTTCCTCCGAAATAGCACACTGCGGAATTGTCGATCCCCGATCGATGACCCGTTCGCGGGACCGCGTCCCACCGCGACCCACAAAGCCCACAGGAGTCCGAGGAGCGCGGCCACATTGAGCAACCCGGCGATCGTAATTCCCAGATCACTGCCCAGCGCAGCAGCCGCCGCACGATGAAGCCAGGATCGCTCTGGCGCGAAGGCCGGCAGCAGTCCAGGATGCCAGATGCTCGTGAAGACCATCATGCCCCACAGCGCTGCGAGCATGGTACCGGTGAGGACCAATAGTGTTGGAATCCCCAGCCACCGGGGCATCCAGGGCAGAGCCGCTGCGGCGAACATGAGGCCGAAGAACATGTATCTGGGATGCACTCTCGTGAGCAGCACAGCCATGCCTACGCCGTACGCGGCGAGGACAAGGAACTCCGTCCCCGCAACACGTGGTTTCCTCTTAAGGACGATCAGGGCCAGGATCATTGCCAGCAGACCGAAAACGATGCGAGACCAGGCGAAGTGTGAGAGACCTAGGTAGGTCGGGGCAAGGTCCGGGAATGCTAACCGGCTCCACCCCTGCGCGCCTTCTGTTACAGCAAGCACGGGCCATAGATTAAAGGCACCGAGCGAGGCCACGGCATTAGTCACCTCCCCGTTGCCCGCCGCACCGAATTCCAGGATCTTGGTGATCACTGGCCGGTAGGTCGCTGATGGATGGACTCCCGCCAGAAAGGCCGGGGTGAGGAAGAGAAACACAACGACGATGGCAACGGGGAGGTCTCGGATCATCGGGCGGAAGCCGAGGCGGGTTCCGCCGAGGAGCAGGAGAACTGGCGCAAAGAGCACTCCAGTTTGCTTGGTGAGTGCCACGAGGATGGCACCTGTCCAGATGAGCGCAGCGGAATTTGAAACGATGCCGGCAGCACCCAGCAGAAGGAAGAACGCCAGCACGGCATCGGTCTGTCCCCACACGGCGCCGTCAAATAGAACGGCCGGATTGAGCATGTAGGCGGAAGCCGCCAGAGTCGCAACGGCAGGCGCCACACGCAACCAACGCAAGAGCACGAATATGCCGACGCCACCGGCCACGGTCACCAGCGTCACGAGCATCTTGAGCGTGGACCCTATTTGACCCGCGGGCGCGATCATTCCCACAAGCCAGAAGAGGTACATGAGGAGTGGTGGATACGGGTAGACCATCGCCGCGTAGGGTTGCCCGCCATGCGCATCACGCTCAGTTCCCAGCTGCGGATGCCGGACAATGGCCGACAATCCATACTGTCGGGCTACCTGGCTCCACACTGTCGCTGACCTGACATCGTAGGGGTGTCCCGGGACGTGCGATAATTGCCATCCAAGCCACAACGATAGCGCGCTGACAACAATGAGAACAGCTACGTGCCGAACGGGCCCGCGGAGGCGCGCGATCAGGAGCCCGATAGAGGCTCCGCCCTGACTCCTGATTAATGCCACGAGCCAGAGCAGCGCAACGCACGCGATGAGCCCGACCGTCACCCGGTACCCTACGCCCTGAGCCGTCGTGCCATACCGCGTTTGCCGTGGGACACTGATCGCAGGATCGCGAACGATCACTTTCGACATCCCGGCCCCAGGCGCGGTCGCATACATCGTCAATGACAGGCTTGGTTGCCGGAAGAGGTCTGCGAAAATCTCCGGGCGGACCTCAAAGATGGCACGGCCACTTCTCCCAGAGACTTCAAACGTCACGCCTTTCTCGTCACTCGTGATATTCCAGACTTCCCTACCACCGATGGCGTAGTTCAGCAGACTGCGCGTGTGCTTCCATGTGTTCTGGGATCGAAACCCAGCGCTAATGATTCCATCGGGGCCGTACCACGCCTCTACCGCTACTTCGTGGCTGGGATTCCACACTTTGATCTGGAAGGGATAGGTATCGTTGGCATATCTCTCGCGAACCAATACCGAGAACGCGGCGGTAAAAGAAACCTCCGACGTCAGGACGTGGACAGTCGGCTGGGAACGCGGAGCCGCTTTCAATTCGATCTCATTCTGCGAGATCGCAACGTGGCCGGGACGAGACTGAAATCCTTTCAAATCAACCGTAAGGAGGTCGGCGACGAACTCTTGAATCCGGATCTCAGGGTAGGGTGTGGGCCACGGAATGAAGACGAGCGCAAGAATGGCAGACGCTACAAAGACACCGAGCCAAGTCAGGACCTTCGATGTCTTCATCCTCTTGGCGAAGCACACCTGAGGGATCGGACGACGCGCGTGGTCTCCCATACCAGCCACAGGAACACGGCAAGGTTCGCCACCGCGGCCAGCGTGATGATCCCGTCGTTCTGGTACAGCCTCAACAAGAATCGCATGAGGACGTTTCTTCCGGGGAACAGTGCAGGCATCAACGTGTCGCCGATACCTGTCCACTGCATATGGTAGGCGAAATCTCCCACCACAGACACGAATGTCGTCAATGTGAGAACGGCAATCGCGGACCAGTAGGCACGTTCGACCACCAACCCCCTCGTCAGGATCAGAAGTGGCAGCACCAGGATGAAATGATGGTTCGAGACACCCGTCCGGAACAGCAGGAGCGCGAGTAGGCTCAGGGCGAGAGCGAGGATGTACCGGCCATTTGAGCGGGCGAGTCTAGGCGTGACGAGCACGACCATCATCAAAATGAGTTGGATGCCAAATACGACCAGGGTGCTGACCTGGGCGTACGTCCAACTCCCAAGAACAGGCTCGACCGACGAGAACCACATGCGGTCATAGCCAGAGGCGCCAAGTCTCGAGGGACTGACCAGCTGCCACACGTTAAAGGCACCCAAGGACGCGGCCATGATAAATCCTTCCACATCCCGCATGGGCGTTTGAACATCAATCACCCCACGAACCCAGTTGGCCAGAAAGGACGGGCCAAAATGCACATTGAA
>JBQTJP010000090.1:0-4334 GCA_052386995.1 Armatimonadota bacterium | reverse complement strand
TCAAGTCATCGGCCGGTGATGTGCCCGACCTCGACAACTTCCTCTACACGGGGATCGCGGTTCACAACGTCTATGCCAACAAGTACGGCGACGTCCTGAAGCGGTGGACGAAAGCGGCAAACAAGGCGAACAAACTGATGCGCCAGGATCTGGCCGCGGCCGTCAACCACCTGCGCAAGCACTTCCCGCGGCAGGATCCGGCACTGCTGACGCTCGCGTTGCGTGAGATTATCCCGGCGCTCTCCGAGGACGGGACCATGAGCGAGAAGATGATGGACAAGCACCTGCAGTTCATGCTCGACGACGGACAGATCACGCTCAAGCCGTCGGCGAAGGAAGGGCTGTTGTGGACCAACAGGTACATCGTCAAGTAGCTGAGCGTCCGCCCGCACCCCTCTCCGGTGTGACGGAGGAGGTCGCGCGCTTTGCTCTCGACACCCGGGCGATTCCCGATGAGGTCAGGGCGATCGCGATCAACCACCTGGTCGATGGCGTCGCGGTGATGCTGTCCGGCGCCACCGAGGCGAGCGGGACGATCGTCCGCGCCCACCTGCGAGACGTCGCGGGCGCGCCCCGTGCGGCGGTGCTGGGATCGTCACTGCGCGCGCCGCTGCAGCTCGCGGCCTGGGCAAACGGCACCGCGGGGCATGCGATGGACTATGACGATACCCAGCTGGCGACCGACCCGCAGAGCGTGTATGGGCTGCTCACCCACCCAACCGTCCCGGCGTTGGCCGGGGCGCTGGCCGCGGCTGAGGATACGGGCGCCTCGGGCGCGGCGCTGCTCGACGCGTACATCGTCGGAGTGGAGGTCGAGTGCCGCATCGCAGACGCGATCAACCCGCGTCACTACCGGGACGGCTTTCATTCCACGGCAACGATAGGCGGCTTTGGGGCCGCTGCGGCGGCCGTTCGACTCTACCGCTGCGATCTGGATCAGACACTCCGCGCGTTCGGGCTGACCGCGAGCATGGGCGCGGGGTTGCGCGAGAACTTCGGCACGATGACCAAACCGTTCCACGCCGGCCGCGCCGCCGAGAACGGACTGCTGGCCGTCCTCCTGGCCCGGCGGGGATGGACCGCCGCCAAGAATATCCTCGAGGCGAAGCGCGGGTTTTACAGCGCCGCGGCCGGGGGCTTCGAGCCCTCGATGATCTCTGGCAAACTGGGGCGCCCCTACTTCTTCATCGAGCCGGGGATCTCGATCAAGCCCTACCCTTCCGGGTCGCTCTCGCATCCGGCCCAGGATGTGCTGCTCGATCTCGTGCGGGCGCACGAGGTCCGGCCCGAACAGGTCGAGCGGATCGACGTGGGCGTCAATTCCCACGTGCCCAACGCGCTGATCCACACCCGCCCGACCACGGCGCTGCAGGGCAAGTTCAGCCTCCAGTTCCAGATGGCCATCGGCGTGCTGGACCGCGCCGCCGGCATCGCCCAGTTCGTGGACGCGAAGGTCCAGGAGCCCCGCACGCGCGCGCTGATGGAGCGCGTGCACGTCTATGTTGACCCGGAGATCGAGGCGCTGGGCTACAACGAGATGCGCATGAAGGTCGCGATCACCCTCAAGGACGGCCGGATCCTGTCCGGTCAGGCGGATGCGGCCAAAGGACACCCGCGCAAGCGCATGACTCGCGAGGAGCTGACGGCCAAGTTCATGGACTGCGCGTCGCTGGTCATGCCGCGGGATCGGGCAGAGGTGCTCCTCGCGCACCTCTGGGACATCGGGATGATCGATCGTGTCTCGGACCTCGGGCCGATGTTCGTGGGCAACGCCGAATGAGGACCTACAGACTGGCGGTCATCCCCGGCGATGGGATCGGGCGGGAGGTCATCCCCGAAGGCCTCAAGGTACTGCGCGCCGCGGCGGACCACTTCGGCTTCCGGATCGAGCCTACGGAGTTCTCCTGGGGATGCGAGCACTACGTGAAGCACGGCGTGATGATGCCCGCCGACGGGCTGGACGTGCTGCGCGCATTCGACGCCATCTACCTGGGCGCGATCGGCGACCCGCGCGTGCCCGACCACGTGTCGCTGTGGGGCCTCCTGCTGCCTATCCGCAAAGCGTTCGACCTCTATGCCAACGTCCGGCCGATTCGATTGCTGGAAGGGATCGCGTCACCGCTTGCGGGACGCCGCCCCGAAGAGATCGACATCCTCTTCGTCCGCGAGAACACCGAAGGTGAGTACGCGGGGATGGGCGGCCGGATTGGCGCGGGGACGCTCCATGAGGTGGCACTGCAGACCTCGGTGTACACGCGGCGCGCCACGGAGCGCATCCTGCGCTACGCGTTCGAGCTGGCCCGCACCCGCCGGAAGAAGCTCGCGCACGTGACCAAGTCGAACGCGTTGCAGCACACCGCGGTGATGTGGGACGAGATCGCCCACGCCGTCGCCGGCGCCTATCCCGATGTGGCGGTCTTGAAGCTCCACGTGGACGCGGCGGCGTACCAGATGGTCCTGCACCCGGACTGGTTTGACGTCATGGTTGGGTCAAACCTGTACGCCGACATCCTCACCGATCTGGGGGCCGCGCTGCAGGGCAGCCTCGGTCTCGCGGCCAGCGCCAATCTCGACCCCAGCCGCGCGCGTCCGTCCATGTTCGAACCGGTGCACGGCTCCGCGCCCGATATCGCCGGCAAAGGGCTGGCCAACCCCATGGCAGCGATCTGGACGGCCTCGCTGTTGCTCGAACACCTGGGCGAAGCCGACGCCGCCGGCGCGGTCTTCGACGCCCTCAAGGGGGTCGTGCGGAAGGGCGCCGTGCGCACGGCGGATCTCGGCGGCCGCAGCCGGACGCCGGAGGTCGGCGATGCCGTGCTAGAGGCACTGCGGACGACTGCCCGCGTCGAGGCGCAGCGATGAGCGACCTGCTGGTCACGGAAAATATCCCGACCCGCGACCTGGTGCTGAGGAAGCTGCGGGATGCGATTCTCTCCGGCCGGTTCCAACCCGGTCAGCGGCTGCTCGAGCGTGAGCTCGTCGAGCGGATGGGTGTGAGCCGGACGCCGATCCGCGAAGCGCTGCGGAAGCTCGAGCTCGAGGGCCTCGTGACCACCGTCCCCTACAAAGGGCCGATCGTCACCCTGCCGACCCTGGCGGACGCGCGTGATCTCTATGAAGCCCGGGCCGCGCTGGAAGGCCAGGCCGTGGCGCTGTTCACTCAGCGGGCCGATGACGAGGCGGTCTCGCGTCTTCGGGAGCACCTGGAGCGCGCCGACCGCGGAGCCGTCCGAGGGAGCATCCGAGACGTCCTCATCGCCAACAATGCGTTCCACGACGAGATCGCCGCGGGATGTGGCAACGTCCTGCTCCAGTCGATGCTGGCCAACCTGCGCGACCGCATCGTGTTGCTTCGCGTTGAATCCCTTTCGTACCCGGGTCGCCCGCCGCACTCGATTACCGAACACCGCGCGATCGTGCGTCGCATCGAGCGGCGGGACGCGCAGGGGGCCAAGCGGCTCAACGAGGGCCATATCATGCGCGCCTGGCGCGCGGCACGCGCCCAACTCGCGCCGGAGACCTCTTTGTGAACGCGCACATGGCGCCCACGGCCAGGCGCATTATGGAGCAGGTCCTGGCCGTGCGACCAGGAGAGCGGCTGGTCATCGTGACCGACTTCGAGCGCCCGCGGTCGATCACCGATCTGTTGACGACGACCGCGGCGCTCTATGGTCTGCAGCCCGTCGTCGTCACGATGCCGTCGCGCGAGATGGGCGGCGAGGAGCCGCCGGCGTCGGTGGCGGCGGCGATGCGCGAGGCCGACGCGATCATCATCCAGACCTCGCACTCGATGACCCACACCAACGCCGAGCGCGACGCGCTGCGGGCCGGCGCGCGTGTGTGTAACATCCGCGAGGTCGATGAAGAGATGATGGTGCGCGGCGGCATGACGGCCGACTACGTCGAGGTGGATCGCATCACCCAACGCGGGGTCGCGCTGCTCTCAGCCGCCGCGGTCGCCCGGGTAACGACCCCGGAAGGCACCGACCTCCGCATGGATCTGACCGGCCGTCCGGCGTTCGCTCTCTCGGGCTTCGCGCGCGAGCCGGGACAGTTCTCGGGCCTGCCGGATGGCGAGGCCGCGGTTGCACCGATCGAGGGGCGCACCTCCGGTGCTGTGGTGAGTCCGTACCTCATCGAGAAGATCGGGCAGGTAGTGGAGCCCTTCCGCATGGAGGTCGTCGCGGGGCAGATCACGCGGATCGAAGGCGGGGCGCAGGCACAGGCCCTCAACGACATCTTGGGCCGAAAGGATCCCGGGGGACGCAACTTCGCGGCCGAACTCGCGCTGGGTACGAATCCGGCCTGCCGCCTGATCCCCAAGAGCCGTGAGA
>JBQTJP010000089.1:0-12751 GCA_052386995.1 Armatimonadota bacterium | reverse complement strand
AGGCGAATACCATGACCGCTGCGCGCTCGGGACTCGTGGAAGCGCGGCAGAAGGAGGCCTGACGACAGTGTCAGACGACGAGAAAACCCTTCGCGATCATCGGGAAGGGCTTACGCGACGCCGATTCCTCAAGGCCGGCGCGGCAGGACTCGCCGGTGTAGCGGTCTCCAACCTGGGGCTCAGCGGGTGGCTGGAACACGCCGCCGCCCAGCTTCCGGCAGGTTCGTTCAACCCCGAAATGAGCATGTCGTTCCCCGTCGAGCGCGGCGCCTCGCTGCGCGTCCTGCGCTGGTCGCAGTTCGTCAGCACGGATCAGCCGATGTTTCTCAGCAACGCCGCCGAGTTCACGAGGCGGACAGGGGTTGCCGTCCAGGTGGATCATGAGACCTGGACCGACATCCAGCCCAAAGCGGCCGCGGCCGCAAACGTCGGCGCCGGGCCTGATATCGTCATCGGGTTCTTCGACGAGCCCCATCTGTGGCCAAACAAGCTCGTGCCCGTCACGGACCTGGCCGAGTACATCGGGCGCAAATATGGCGGCTGGTATGACACGCCGCGGGCGTACGGATTCAGCACGGACACGAATCAGTGGATCGGTCTGCCTATCGGGGCGCCCGGTACCCAGATCAACTATCGGGAGTCCTGGGTCAAAGAGGCCGGCTTCGATCCGGATCCGGCGAAGTTCCCCAGGACCACGGACGAGTTCCTCCGCCTGGCGCGGGCGCTGAGGGCCCGGAACCATCCCACCGGGTTCGCGCTTGGCAAAGCGGTCGGCGACGGTAACGTCTGGGTGCACTGGCTCATCTGGGCGTTTGGCGGGAGGACCGTTGCCCCGGACAACAAGACGATCACGATCAACTCGCCTGAAGTCGTCAACGCCCTTGAGTACGGGCGGCAGCTCTATGAGACGATGATCCCCGGCGTTGCGGGCTGGCTCGATCCGCACAACAACCGCGCCTTCCTGGCCGGCGAGGTCTCGATGACCAACAATGGGATCAGCATCTACTTCGCGGCACGGGGCGACTTCCCGGAAGTGGCCCGTGACATGAATCATGCCGCTATGCCCATCGGTCCCGTGGGGCGGCCGACCGAGCTACACCTGATGAGCCAGGCATATGTCTTCTCGTACACGAGGTATCCGAACGCCGCGAAAGAATTTTTGCGGTTCATGATGGAGGACGTACAGTACGCACGGTGGATCAACACGATGCTGGGCTACGTCGCTTCCCCGCTGCGCGCGTACGGCAACCTGGCCGTGTGGCGGGCGGACCCAAAGGCCACGCCGTTCCGGGACTCGATCGCCCGCATGCTGCCGCATTCGTATGCCGGGACCCCCGGCCCGAAGTCGGCGCGGGCGCTGGCCGAGTTCATCATCGTCGATATGGTCGCCGAGGCCTTAACCGGCCGGCGGAGCGTCCGGGACGCGATCCGTGCGGCGGAGGACCGCCTGCGGCGCATCTACCAAGCGTAACGCGGTGAGGTTCGACTGGCGGAGCCGGCCTCGGTGCGAGGTGGCTCCGCCAGCATCTTTGGGGCTGACGATGTAATCGTCATGGCCAGAGCCAACGTCGCCGAAATCAGAGGGCCGGGTGCAAACGGCCTGCTCGCCCGCTTGAGCGAGAACCGCCATGTGCTCGGGATCCTGATGGCGGGTCCCGCCGTGGTCCTGCTCGGGATCTTCCTCGCCTACCCGTTCGCGCTAGGCGTCTGGTTGAGCCTGACTAACGCCACCATCGCCAAAGCCGGCGAATTCGTCGGCCTGTTCAACTATGTCTACCTGGTCGGCGACCCCGTCTTCCGGCTGGTGGCCTTCAATACGTCGCTGTATGCGGGCGTGGCGGTCGCGGTCAAGCTGCTGCTGGGCTTTCTGCTGGCACTGCTGGTCAATCGGGAATTTGCAGGCAAGCGCTTTGTCCGTGCCATCATGCTGCTGCCGTTCATCGTCCCGACGTCGCTGTCGGCCCTCGTCTTCTACTGGATCTACGACGGGACGTTCAGTGTCATCACCTGGATGCTCAAGCAGACCGGGCTGGTCACAGGGTTCATCAATTACCTGGGCGACCCCAACCTGGCGCGTGCGTCGATGATCGTGGCCAATGTCTGGCGGGGAGTGCCCTTTTTTGCGATTGGCCTGCTCGCGGGACTCCAGACGGTCTCACCCACACTCTATGAAGCGGCGGACATCGACGGGGCCGGCCCCTGGCAGAAGTTCTGGGCCATCACCTGGCCGTTGCTGCTGCCACTGACCGTCGTCGTCACGGTCTTCTCGACGATCATGACGGTCGGCGACTTTCAGTTGATCTGGATCGTCACCAAGGGCGGCCCCGCAAATGCCACCCACCTGTTCGGCACCCTGGCGTATCAGCGCGCCGTCCAGGGCGGGTTCATCGGCGAGGGCGCCGCGATCTCGGGCTTCGTGCTGCCGGTGCTGGTCGCGTGCGTGATCGTGAGCTTTTACTACCTCAGGAGAGAATGACGTGCACCGGTCGCTCGCATACCGCACTCTGACCTTCTACGCGCCGCTGTGGCTGTTCCTGATCTTCCTGCTCTTCCCGTTCTACTGGATGCTGATCACCGCGATCAAACCCAACCGCGACCTCTACAATCTGGCCCTCAACCAGCTTTGGACGGCGCGCCCGACCCTGGTGCACTTCAAGACCCTGTTGTTCGGAACGAGCTTTCTGCCGTGGTTCCGCAATACTCTCGTCATCGCGGTCGGCGCGACGGCACTCGCGCTGGTCACAAGTCTCTTCGCGGCGTATGCTATTCAGCGTCTCCGGTTTGCAGGGTCGGCGTTCCTGGGCGTGGCCATCTTTCTGAGCTACCTCGTGCCTCCGGTGATCCTGTTCATCCCGCTGGCTCGGGTGGTGACGACCCTGGGCCTCTGGGATAGTCCGGCCGCCCTGATCCTGACGTATCCAACGTTTCTCATCCCCTTTGCCACCTGGCTGCTCATGGGGTACTTCCGGTCTATTCCGATCGAGCTGGAGGACTGTGCCCGCATCGACGGTGCCGCGCGGCTCCAGGTGATTCGGCATGTGACGCTGCCGCTGGCGCTCCCCGGTATCTTCTCGTGCCTGATCTTCGCGTTCACGCTCTCCTGGAATGAGTACTTGTATGCGCTCGTCTTTCTGTCGTCGTCGGCACGGAAGACGGTCCCGGTGGGACTCGCCACCGAACTGGTCACGGGTGACGTCTTCCAGTGGGGGCCGCTCATGGCCGGCGCGCTGCTCGGGTCGGTGCCCGTCGCCCTGGCGTACTCATTCTTCGTTGAACATTACGTGGCCGGTTTGACCGGCGCGCTGAAAGAGTAGCGACCGCAATTCCTTCGAAGGAACACCGCCGATAGAACCACCGACGCCCACCGTGCTGACTCGTTCTGATACCGCTGGAGCCGGAAGCCCTCCTGACAAGTATCCACATGACAAAACCAGGCATTGAGGCCCCCGCGCTGGGACGCCGCGGCGTCTGACTGTAAGTCGGAAAAGACCACGGTCAATCCCTACTTCAACCCGCGCCAGGAGCAGATGGCGTTCCCCGTAGAAGCAACACCACCATGGAGCCCGTGCCGGTCACCGTCCTGACAGGATTCCTGGGGAGCGGAAAAACCACGCTCCTCAATCACATCCTGAATGGCAGCCACGGAGCGCGGATCGGCGTCGTGCTGAACGAGTTCGGCGACATCGGCATCGACAGCCGTTTGATCACCTCGCGCGATGACAACGTCATCGAACTCGCCAACGGCTGCGTGTGCTGTACGATGCGCGACGACCTTCTTCAGTCGCTCGCCGCGCTGCTGGACCGCGCGCCGCCGCCCGAGCACATTGTCGTCGAGACCACCGGCCTGGCCGATCCGGGGCCGGTGGCGCAGCAGCTCCTCGACCCGCGCGCCGCGTCGGCCGTCCGGCTCGATGCGCTCATTACAGTGGTCGATGCCGCCAACTTCGACCGGAACCTGGACGCCGCCGAGCAAGCCTATGCCCAGATCGTCACCGGGGATATTCTGCTGATCAACAAGACCGACCTGGTCGGCCCCGCTATCGTGCAGCAGATCGAAGAAGGTCTCCGCAAACTCAATCCCCGCGCCCGGGTGCTCCAATGCGCACAGGCGCAGGTGGACCTCAGGCTCATCCTGGGAGTTGGACACGCAGACGCCGGGCAGATGGTTGGCGAGCAGCGCCTCTCCCATCACACGCACGCCGACCATTTCCGCGCGGTCTCATTCCGGGCGCGGGGCTCCGTAGACCTGGAAAAGTTCTGTCGCCTGCTCGATGGCCTGTCCACCCACATCTTCCGCGGGAAGGGCATCCTATCGGTCGCGGATCTCCCCACCCGGCTCGTCTTCCACCTGGTCGGTGGACGTTGGACCGTGATCGCAGGCGATGCGTGGGGGGCCGGAGAAGAACGTGTCACCGAGGCCGTGTTCATCGGAAAAGCCTTGACCGATTCGGACCGGGCCGCACTCGAATCGCGGCTGACGGCCTGCGTGGAGGAGCACGGCAGATGACGGAAAGGACCGCAGAGGCCAAGGATGAGATCGCGCGCGCGGCACAGGCACTGGCAGGCGAGATCACTGATTTCAGCCTGCGTATCCACGCCCACCCCGAGCTGGGCCATCAGGAGCACCGCGCGGTGGGATGGTGCCGGGACATCCTCGAGCGCCACGGCTTCGAGTTCGCGATTGTCCCCGGCGTCGACACCGCGTTTGTCGCGACGAAGAAAGGAAGCGGCCCGGGACCGACCGTCGGGTTCTTGGCCGAGTACGACGCCCTTCCCGGAGTGGACCACGGTTGAGGGCACAACCTGATCGCCGGTTCGGCGGTCGGCGCAGGCGTGTTTCTGGCGGCGTCGATGCCGCATCTGGCGGGCAGCATCAAGGTCTACGGCTGCCCCGCCGAGGAGCTCGGCACCGGGAAGCCCATGATGCTGGACGCCGGGGCGTTCGCCGGGGTCGATGTGGCGCTGACATATCATCCCTGGCATGCCACGGCGCTGATGGAATGCACCGGGGTCCGGCTGTACGAGTTCGCGTTCAGCGGCCGGCCCGCCCACGCGGCGACAGAGCCCTGGAGTGGGGCCAGCGCGCTCGACGGCGTCCTGCTGACGTACACGAACCTCAACGCCCTGCGACAATTCACCCCTGACAGAACACGGATTCACGGGATCGTCACCGAGGGTGGGCAGGCGGTCAACGTGATTCCCGAGCGGGCCGTCTGCAAAATTGGCGTGCGTTCAGCCGATGTGGCGGAACTCGATCGCCTGTGCGCCCGGGTCGTAGAATGCGCGCGCGCCGGCGCGCTGGCCTCCGGCACGCGTCTGGAGATCACTGAGACGGCGTTCATGAAGCCGCTCAAGTACAACCGCGCGCTCGGGGACATTGTCAGGGCCAACCTGGGCGCGCTCGGCGAGTCCGTGGGATCGTGGCGCTCGACGGCTTCGACGGACTTCGGGAACGTAAGCCAGGCGGTCCCCGCGATGCTCTTCTCCGTGGCGACCTGGCCCAAGACCGTAAGCTTCCACACGCACGAAGCCGCGGTCTGCGCGGCGCAACCGCAGGGCCTCAACGCGATGCTCATCGCCGCGCACGCTATGGCGCGGACGGCCGCCGATCTCCTCGTGCAGCCGGATACTGTCCGGCGCATCAAGGACGACTATGCACGCGCGGAATGAGTTCGTCGGGACCGTGAACGGATAGACGTCGGAGCGGGCGGAGCGGTCGAATGCGGGCGGAAAACGGACGGCTGGTTCCCGACACCATCCTCTACAACGGGAAGATCGTGACGATGAACGGCAGCGCCTCGCTCGCCGAAGCCGTAGCAATTGCCGACGACCGCATCGCCGCGGTCGGCACCGATCAGGAGATCAAAGCCTTGGCCGGTGCCGCCACGCGCCGCATCGATCTGCTGGGCGCCTGCGTGATCCCCGGCATGATCGACAATCACACGCACGCCCTCTTAGCCGGCCTGGATCATCCGGAGGTCGGCGCCAAGGTGAATCTGGCCTGGGCGCAGAGCATCGAGGAGATTCGGGCGGCCATCGCCGCGCGCACACGACAGATCCGGCCCGGTGAGTGGATCGCGACCTCGTGCATGTACCGGGGCGCGCTGAAGGACGGCCGCTTCCCCAACCGCCACGATCTGGATGAGGTGGCGCCAGAGAATCCCGTCTACCTCTTTCAGTCCGGCAAAAACATCATCTTGAATTCGGTCGCGCTGCGGCTGGCGGGCATCGACCGCACCACGCCCGACCCCGGCGGCGATCCGAACGATCCCGAGGGGCACATCGTCCACGACGAGAACGGCGACCCCACGGGGCACCTCATCGCCGGTGCGGGCGACCTGGCGCGCAAGAACCTGTGGGCGAGCATGAACCTGCCCATGAAAAAGTGGGATTTCCCTCACTTCGACATCGAGACGTACATCAGGGCGATCAAGGCCCAGGCCGCGCGCTTTCACGCGTGCGGCGTCACGGGCACGCGCGACATGGGCGTGGTGCCCGAGGAGATCGACGCGTACATCGAAGCCGACCGGCGCGGCGAGCTGACGGTGCGCACCGACCTCATCCTGGGATTACCGGCCCGCTACATGCGCATTGATGACATCAAGACGGCGATCAGACAGTACTGGGGGCCCAAGCAAAATCTGGGTGGACCGTTCCTGCGCGTGGGCGGCCTCAAGATGGTCGTGCAAAACGACGGCTGGTGGGCGTACTCTCCCGAGAAGATGCGCACGATGCTGCTCGAGGCGAACCGCGTGGGGTTCACGCTCGCGGTCCACGTCGGCACGGGCAGCGCCGACGACGCGACCGATCTGGTGCTGTCGACGTTCGAAGAAGCGAACCGTGAGCGCCCGCTGCGCGGCCGGCGGTTCACCTGGGAGCACGGCTTCGGCCTAGTCAAGCCGGAGTTCTACCGCCGGGCCAAAGCCCTCGATCTCATCGTCGCGGCCAATCCACTTCTGGCCTACTTCGCCGCGGCGCGCTCGTTCCGGATGCACCAGGTGATGGATCAGGTGCGCATCGCCAAGAGCAAGATCGCCGACCCGTGGGAGCGGACCGTGCGGGACTGGGGCCTGGCGGCGCGCTCATGGCTGCGGGAGGGGCTCATGGTGACGGGGGGCACGGACTGTCCTGCGATCCACTATGACCCTGACCGCCCGCTACTCGGGCTGTACCATCTCATTGCGCGCGAGACGCTGGTTGGCAAAGTGCTACCCGACGAGGGGATCAGCCGCGAAGACGCGCTGCGCCTCTACACGGCAAACGGCGCCTATGCCACGTTTGACGAGCACCGGAAAGGGTCGATCGAGCCGGGGAAGTGGGCGGATCTGGCGGTGCTGAGCGAGGACTACCTGACGGTCCCCGAGGAACGCATCCCCTCCATCCGAGTCTCACTCACGATGGTCGGTGGTCGAATCGTGCACGAACGGGCCTGACGGACGCACCCTCCGTGGGGACGCGTCCGGAGGGATACTCGCGTCAACGGGATATTCGCGTCATTTGAAGGGCTGCCCGAACCGCTCGCGGTGCGCTACTTCAGAGAGCGGCTTGCGCTGCTTCCTCCCCCGGCCGTGGGCTTGCGCCGGATAGCCGAACGGGAGAATCGCCAGGACTTCTAGTTCATCGGGGATGCCCAGGAGTGACTTGACCTGCGTCATTCCAAGGAAGCCTACCCAGTTCGAGCCGACCCCTTCTGACCACGCCGTCAAGATCATCGATTGAATGGCGCGACTCCCATCGGATACGGCGAATCTCGTCTTCTCAATCGCCAGGACAATCGCGAGGGCGGCCTGCGCGACGTACGGCCCGCTTCGCACCGATGCCCCCATCTGACGCAGCGTATCTCGGTTCTCGACGACGATGAAACGCCAGGGTTGACCATTCGTGCTGCTCCCGGTAAGTCGCCCGGCCTCAACGATCCGCCGGACAATCTCCGCCGGCACGGGCGTATCCTGGTAACGGCGCACCGCCAGTACCGTCCGCACGGCCTCGAAAACTTCCATTGTTTACCTCGACAGCAGACCTCCGGGGCCTTACCGCGCGGCGCCCTCGACCGTCACGAACGCCGCCGTGATGCTGCCGTCCGGATTGCCGCCGCCGCGCACCATCACGCGCATCCCCGGCCGTAGATCGCTCACTTTCAGCAGCGTGAGCCGGGTGACCTCGGCATCTTTGGGGACGGCGATCACCGCCGTCCCATCAGGAAACTTCAGGTAGAGCGTGCGTCCCTCCACCCGCCTGACATTCTGGAAGACCGTCGCGTTCGTCATCGTGTTGCCGGACTCCATCAGGAACTGACTCTGCCGGGCCAGCCCTTTGAACTCCGGAGGGAGGATATTGATGGAGATGGCCACGAGCGACCCGTCCGGCTCGCGTTTTGCGGTGACGCCGACCAAGTCGTTGGGCTTGATCTGTTCGAGCCGGGCCGGCTGACGCTGGATGATGCGTGTGTCTGCGGTCACCGTGATGCGGATCGGACTCCCGGTAGAGGTAGACACGCTGAACGACGAGCCGTCGACGCTGGCAATGACGCCTTCGGTGAGGCTGCCCGGGGCAGGGCCGGCCCAGGCGGACATCGGTGCCATGAGGATCCCCGCGACCAGCGCAGCAAGCCAAACCCGTGAAAGTCGTCCGTCCATGTTGACCCACCCTCTCCGCGCTCCGATTGACCCTATCATACTCCCTACGCAGGCGGCGCCGCCGCGCTTGCATGTTCGCGCCAGGAAAGGTCGGCGCTCCCCGTAGAAAAGAGTTACCCGTGCGAGTCGGCGTTGGACTGCCCAGCGGTGTGCCTGGCGCATCGGGTCGCCTGGTCATCGAGTGGTCCACGCGGGCAGATGCCGGCCCGTTCTCAAGCCTGGGGGCCATCGACCGGCTGGTCTACGATTCGTACGACCCCCTGACCACACTGGCCGCCGCGGCCGCCGTCACGCGAAGGATCACCCTGGCCAGCATGGTGATCAGCGCGCCGATGCGCAACACGGCGCTGCTCGCCAAAACCGTCGCGTCAATCGACGCGATGTCGGGAGGCCGTGTGGTGCTGGGCCTGGCGATCGGCGCCAGGCACGAAGATTACGATGCCGCCGGCATCGATCACCGCACGCGCGGCCGGCGGTTCTCCGAGCAACTCATCGAGCTGCGCACCCATTGGGAGGACGAACACCTCGGCCCAAGACCGGCGCGGGCCGGCGGTCCGCCGCTGCTGGTCGGCGGATTGAACGATGAGGCCTTCGCCCGCGTGGCGCGGTACGCAGATGGCTACGTGCATGGGGGTGGACCCCCAAGGGCGTTTGCGCGCGCTGCGGATCGGGCCAGGGCCGCGTGGATCGACGCGGGGCGCCCGGGGCGCCCTCGACTCTGGGGCCAGGGGTATTTCGCGCTCGGCGATGGTGCGCCCGAGGCCGGCGCGCGCTATCTGCGTGGCTACTACGCGTTCACCGGCCCCTTCGCCGAGCGCATTGCCGAGGGTCTACTGACCACACCACAGTCCATCGTTCAGTTCGTACGCGGCTATCAAGACGCGGGATGCGATGAACTCGTCCTCTTTCCCACGGTGCCCGACCTCGCGCAGCTCGACCGCCTGGCCGACGTGATCGCAAGCCCGTGAAGATCGTCATCGTCGGCGGAGGGCCGGCGGGACTGTTCTGCGCCCTCCTGCTGAAGAAAGCCCACCGCCGGCACGATGTCACTGTCATCGAGCGCAACGCGCCCGATGCCACCTACGGATGGGGTGTGGTCTTCTCCGAGCGCACGCTCACCGGGTTTCAGGACGCAGACTCCAAGACGTACAGCGAGATCGCCGATCGCCTCGTGGTCTGGGACGCGATCGACGTACACTACCGCGGCGAGGTGGTGCGTTGCGGCGGGCAGGCGTTCTCGGGGATCTCCCGCAAGGTGCTGCTCAACATCCTCCAGCGGCGGTGCGATGAGCTGGGCGTGCGCCTGCGATTCCGCAGGGAAGTGTCGGGCGCCACCCGGCTCCGCGGCGCCGACGCCATCATCGCCGCGGATGGCATCAACAGCACAATTCGTAAGGATCACGCGCGAGCCTTCAAACCGACTCTGGAGGGTGGACAGGCCCGCTATATCTGGCTTGGCGTCAAAAAATGGCTCGACGCATTCACGTTCATCATCCGTGAGAGTCCCCACGGGCTCTTCCAGGTGCATGCCTACCCGTTCGACGGGGAGACCGCCACATTCATCGTCGAGTGTGACGAAGCGACCTGGCGCCGGGCCGGCCTCGATCACGGCCGCGAGGGTGAGCACCTGGCGTTCTGCGAGCGCCTCTTTGCTCCGGAGCTCGGCGGCAGGCCCTTGATGTCCAACAACTCCAGATGGATCAACTTCGTCACGCTGAAATGCGCCAGCTGGTCCCATCGCAATATCGTCCTTCTCGGCGACGCGGCCCATACCGCCCACTTCTCGATCGGCTCGGGCACAAAGCTGGCGATGGAGGACGCCATCGCGCTTGCCTCCGCCCTGGGACAGCACCGGGATGTCGAGGCCGCGTTCCACACTTATGAGTCCGCGCGCCGGCCCGCGGTCGAGGCATTTCAGCAGGCCGCGGCTGAGAGCCGCACGTACTTCGAAAACCTGCGGCGCTACCTCCACCTGGAGCCGCCGCAATTCGCGTTCAACCTGCTTACGCGGAGCGGCAGGGTCTCATATGACTCTCTCCGGTTGCGAGACCCGTCGTTCGTCGAGGGCGTCGACCGATGGTTCGCCACCGCGTCCCAGGACGGTGCAACCAGCTCTCGCGCGGCCGTGGCGCCGCCGCCGGTGCTCGTCCCGTTGATGCTGCGGGAACTGCGCCTGCACAATCGCGTGGCCCTCGCATGCCGGCCGGCCGAGGACGCCACTGACGGGCTGCCCGGCGACGTTCATCGGCAGGAGATAGTCACTCGCGCGCGCAGCGACGCCGGCCTGGTCTTGACAGAGCCCATCGCGGTCGTCCCCGAAGGACGGATTACCCACGGGACCGCAGGCATGTATGCCGGCCGTCACGTCGCGGCGTGGAAGGAGATCGTGTCGGCCGCACGCGCTCACTCACAGGCGCGGTTCGCCGTGGTCCTCAACCACGCCGGGCGGCGCGGCGCCACCCGACCGCGGCTGGCAGGTCTGGACCGACCGCTTGGCGCCGGAGCCTGGCCGCTGATCTCGGCGTCGCCCATCCCGTACACGGCCCGCAGCCAGATCCCACAACAGATAGACCGCGCGGGTATGGATCACGTCCGGAACGCATTCGCGCACGCCGCGGTGCTTGCCCGCGATGCCGGATTCGACATGCTCATCGTGCACTGCGCAGGAGGCTACCTGCTCGCCAGTTTCATCTCGCCCCTGACCAACAGACGCACCGACGAGTACGGCGGACTGCTCCCCAACCGCATGCGCTTCCCACTGGAGGTGCTCGACGCGGTGCGCAGCGTCTGGCCCGCCGATCGTCCTCTGGGCGTTGCCTTCACCGTCGAGGACTGCGCGCGCGGTGGACTGTCCGCGGAGGACGCCATCGTAGGCGTGCGGCTGTTTGGCGAGCACGGTGCCGACCTGATTCACGTTCTGGCCGGGCAGACCATGTCAGACGCCCACCCGGCCTATCGCCGCGGGTATCTCACTGCTGCGAGCGACCGCATCCGCAACGACACGCGCGTCCCAACCATGGTCGGCGGGTATCTCGTGGCGACCGACGAAGTGAATTCGATCCTCGCTGCGGGCCGCGCCGATCTGTGCATCATGGATCCACCCAATCTGGACGCCGCTGGCCAACCAAATTTCTGACCTCGAGTAGATTTCTAACGCGAGTGCATTTCGTGTCTGCTTGGAAGCCAGATCGATCCATTAAAATCCCCCACAGACCGATGCCGGATGCAGCAAGCACATGCCGTTCCTGGTCATCAACAAACACCGCGCGCTCCGGAGAAGCGCCTGACTTCTCGAGAGCTAGTTGATAGATAGCGAGATCCTTACGGAGACGACATTGCACATTTGCTTTCCGCCTGTTCGAAAAGCTCCTACCACGCAATGCGGCTGAGACAGGACTCTGGGGGCGTGTAGTGAAAGATGCGGGAAGCCGCGAGCCGCCGAGAGGAACCTGCGATGGGTTACGACTTCCTGTATACAGTGCGCGACGGCATCGCGACGCTGACCTTCAACCGGCCTCAAGTTCTCAACGCCCTGACCTTTGATATCTACGCACAACTGCGCGATCTCCTCGAAGCGCTGCGGCATGACGAGACCGTCAAGGTGCTCATCCTCACGGGCGAGGGAAGAGGGTTCTGTTCGGGCGGCGATGTCCACGAGATCATCGGCGCCCTGCTCGAGCGCGACGTAAAAGGGCACCTGGAGTTCACACGCATGACGAACGCCGTGGTGCGCAACATGCGGCTGCTCGAGAAGCCCATTATCGCCGCGGTCAACGGTATGGCCGCGGGCGCCGGCGCGGTGCTCGCGCTGGCATCCGATCTGCGCATCGCCTCTGTGGAGGCACGCTTTGCCTTCCTGTTCACACGCGTTGGGCTCAGCGGCGCGGACATGGGGGCCGCGTATCTGCTTCCCCGTACGGTCGGCGTGGGGCGGGCCATGGAGTTGCTGCTGCTCGGTGACAGCATCGACGCGGCCACCGCCGAGCGTTTCGGCCTGGTGAACCGGGTGGTGCCGCACGCTCAGCTCATGACGGCGGCCGTGGACTGGGCCGCGCGCCTGGCGGCGGGTCCGGCGCGGGCGATCGGTCTGACCAAGCGCATGATCGACAACGAGC
>JBQTJP010000088.1:0-7113 GCA_052386995.1 Armatimonadota bacterium | reverse complement strand
GTTGATGGCGGCGATCCGCGATCCGAACCCGGTGATGTACTTCGAGCACAAGCACCTCTACCGGTATCAGCGCGAGGAGGTTCCCGACGGCGACCACGTGACGCCGATCGGTGCGGCCCGCCTCGTCAGTGAGGGGACGGCGCTTTCTCTGTTCTCCTATGGTTGGATGGTGCGCAAGTGCTCCCAGGCGGCCGAGCATGTGGCCGCCGAAGGCATTGCGGCCGAGGTCATCGATCTGCGCAGTCTCCAGCCGCTGGACACGGAGGCCATTCTCACCTCGGTGCGCAAGACCGGCAAGGCGCTCATCGTCCACGAGGCGACACGAACGGGAGGCATCGGCGGGGAGATTGCGGCGCTCATCGCCGAAGAAGCCTTTGATTCGCTGGACGGTCCGATCATCCGGCTGGCGAGTGAAGACACGCCCGTTCCGCACAGTCCGGTGATGGAGGCCGCGTTCCAGCCGCAGGTAGACGAGATCGCGGACGCGATCCGGCAACTGGCGGCATATTAGCGTGCCCATGACCCATTTGTGGAATTGCCCAGTTGTTCGAGGAGTTCCCGTACTGTGTGAATCGGGATGGCCCGGAAGGACTTGAGGCGGAGAAGCTGGCGATCTCCCGACACAATGGCATCGGCCTTGCCCTCGCTTGCGGCTTCGAGGACGCGGTTGTCTGAAGGGTCGTCCTTGATGGTGGTAATCGTCTCCAGGGGATCGATGACATCAGAAATTTCCCGGAGGAGCAGCTCAGCCCTGAACACCGCCGCGTCCTCGAAGTGAAACTTCTGCTTCAGCACTCTGCGGAGTTCGTCGAGCGTCGAGGATGCGATGACTAGGCGGAGGCGTTGCTGCCTTGCAAGCAGGACGATCTGCTCAGGTGGACCGCCGAAGACGATTGCCGAGATGAGAACGTTGGTATCGGGAACGACGCGCATCTATTTGGAAGTCCATCGATCTTCGCGGACCTCCCGAATCAAGCGTCCGACGTCTGTCGGTCTCAGGCCAAGTCGCTTCGCCTTTCTCCTCCCATACACCCGGAGCGCCCGCCAGTCTTTCCACCAATTGAGATATGCCAGGGCTGCAGCGCGGAGGACTTCACTCCTCGAGCGGCTTTCGGCCTTGGCGCGACGATCGAGCTCCTTGACAAGCTTTTCTGGTAACGAGATGTTGAATGTCCTGGCCATCGCGCACTTAACAATACAAGCCTTGTATGGTCAGGTCAAGCGTCCTCAAACCAGGGCTTTGATCGGAAAGATGACGATCCGGCTCAGTCTCACTTTTTGAGCTTCGAGATCTTTGACCCCTCCAGCGTCAGGTTGTACATGAGTCCTTGCTGGCCGACCACGAAGCCGACGATGGGCTTGTTCATCTTCGTCGTATCTATCGAGGCATCGGCGCCCAGATCGACCACGACGACCGACCCATCAACTCCCACCTGCCAGCCGTCGCTGGCCCGGAAGTCCCTCAGGGCCGCATCCTGAAGGAACACGAGGATGACGTCTTTCTTCTGCGCGCCGAGCTGGAGCCCGATCGACGCGGCGCCGATACTGTAATAGTCCGCCGTCTTGCCGCCGATGCGCAGGGCGCCCTCGCCGTATTCTCCGCCGATGCCTATCCCGGCTTTGATGACCCCCGCGAAGACCAGCACGCCCTTGGCGGTCCGGAGGAATTCCCTCGATCCCTTGACCTGCTTCGTGAACCGGTCCAGGACCGCGTTCACGCTCGCGTCGATCTCCTGGGCCGTCTTGGCATGTGAGACGTCCACGGGTACCAGAGTGCTCATGAGACACACACAGATCACCCACATGAAGGTGCGATAGATCCGCCGATCTCTCATCACTGTTACCTCCCTGCGCGAAGAACTCGCGCCACGCATGCTCCGATAGGGCGTTGCTTCCTTCACAACCGGCCGATTCCTGTGCAGGTGTGGTTTACCCAGTGAAGGAAGAGGGATAACCATTCACGGTGGAACACGCGACAGGAGGGAGACATGTCCAGGGATCTTCTGGTTGTCCTTCCGGACCAGCCCGGCGCGCTCGCCATGATGGGCGAGGCTCTTGCGGAGGCCGGCGTCAACATCGATGGGGTCTCCGGGGTCGCCGTATGGAACAGGGGGTGGATTCACATCCTGGTGAAGGACGCAGCCCGCGCATGCCGCGTGCTGCAGGCCGCAGGCTTCGAGGTTCGCGAAGAGCGCGACGTGCTCGTCGTTCCGGTCGACGACCGGCCCGGCACGCTCGCGGCCCTGGCCAGGCGGTTCGCGGATGCCGGCGTGAACGTCGAGCTGACCTATCTGGCGACGAACAACCGCGTGGTCTTCGGCGTCAACGATCTCGAGCGCGCCCGCGCCATCCTCGCATAGCGGATCTTCATTTGTACAGCAGATGCGGCTCCCGAAGCTTCTTGAATCGCGCCAGGCCCGGCTGCCAGCGTGCGACGATAGCGGCCGGCGAGTCGCCTCGCTCGATCGCCAGTCGCACCGCAGAGGTTCCCCAGACCAGGTCGAACGGATAAGGTCCGCGCCGCGGGCGTTTGAACTCGAGCCCATCACCATGCAGCCGGCGGATCTCCGCCAGAATATGGATAAACGTCGCAGACGGCAGAAAGCGCGCCGCGTCGGTCACGTTGAGGCGCACGCCGCGCCAGATCGCTCCCGTGTGCGGATGCGGGATCGCTGATGAGGCGAAGATGACGCCGGGCAATCCATGGCGGTTAAGCGCCTCGACCAGCGGAGCCGCGTCGTCGATCCACGATGCCAGCACGACCTGGAAGCGCGATTCCGTGGCGACGCCGTTCCAGAGGTTCGTGCCCTCGGTGGGGCCGGTCGCCGCGTACGTGAACGCGACGTCCGGACCGGTCACCCCCGGTGACGGATTCACCCACGCCAATCCCGTGTCGGCCCAGCGCATCTGCCGCGTCCACCCGTTCATGGGGATCACGGTGAGCTGCGCGCCGATGCCGAAATCCCTGTTGTAGAGCCGGGCCAGTTCGCCGATAGTCATCCCATGGACATACGGAATGGGATAAGCGCCGATGAGCGAGCGATACTGCGGTTCGAGGACGGGACCATCGACCGTCAGGCCTCCCAGCGGGTTGGGGCGGTCCAGGATGACAATCGGCTTTCCGGACTCACGGCCGGAGGCCATGACGAGCGCCATCGTGGTGGCATACGTGAACGGCCTGACTCCCACATCCTGCAGATCGACCACGAGCACGTCGACCCTGGCCAGCATCTGACGGGTCGGGCTGAATGTGCTCCCGTAGAGACTGTACACCGGCGTCCGGCTGGAGATCGTCGGGACCGCGGCCCCGGCGTCATACGTGCCGTCAATCCCGTGCTCGGGCGCGAACAGCGCGTTCAGTCGAATCTTCGGCGCCTGGGCCAGCGCGGCGGCCGAGGCAAGCCCCTCTGCGGTGACACCGGCCAGATGGGTGACCAGGCCGATGCGTTTGCCCCGAAGGATGCCGGGAGTGCCGAGGACAGAATCGATGCCCGGGCGAACGGCAGGCAGTGCGGCGCCTGAGGTCGGCGATAGAGGTGGAGCCAACACCGCGCAAAGCGTGACGACAATGACTAGGTGACGGATCCTCATCTCTCCCCCCGACGTTCATGGTACGCTTTCGCTATCCGGTGTGCCCAATCTTTCCGTAGGGAGGACATGCGGTGCGAGGCGACAGGGATCTGCGCGAGCACCTGCTGCGACTGCTCGGCGGAGGCATGGCGCATGTTACCTTCGAGAAGGCCGTAGCGGGTATGAAGGAAGGGCGCAGGGGGAAAAAGGCGCGCGGTGTGCCCTACAGTCCGTGGCAGCAGGTCGAGCACATGCGCATCGCACAGTGGGATATCCTCGAGTACATTAGAAATCCCCGCCACGTCGCTCCGGAGTGGCCGGAAGGCTACTGGCCGAAGGCCGCGCCTCCACGGCGGGACGCGTGGGACAAGAGCATTCGGGCCTTCAAGGCCGACCTGCGGGGCCTGAAAGCCCTCGTGGCAGACCCCTCCACGAACCTGACGGCGCAGATCCCCCACGCGCAGCGCGGGCACACGATCCTGCGCGAGGTGCTCGTGGCGGCCGACCACACCGCCTACCATCTGGGGCAGCTGGTCGTCCTGCGGCGCCTGCTGGGAGACTGGCGAGAGTAACCTGAGCCATGCCGGAACTGCCTGCTGGGACGGTCACCTTCCTCTTCACCGATATCGAAGGGTCCACGAACCACATTGAGCGGCTGGGCGATGCCGGCTATGCTCAGCTGCTCGCGGAATACCGGCGGCTGGTACGTGCCGCTTTCGGGGCGGAGGGCGGCCATGAGATCCAAATGCATGGGGAAGGGTTTCTGGTCGCCTTTCAAAGCGCGCGGAGCGCCCTCCGGACCGCAGTGGCCGCCCAACGAGCGTTGAGCGCCTCTTCCTGGCCCGGTGGTGCCTCGCCGCGCGTGCGGATGGCGCTGCATACAGGTGAAGCGGTCAGCGTTGCCGAGGGGTACGTCGGCCTTAATATTCACCGGGCGGCACGGATCTGCTCGGTCGCATGGGGCGGGCAGATTCTGCTCTCCAAAACCACCCGCGTCGTGATCGGGGAGGACTTGCCAGATGGTGTGAGCCTGCGCGACCTTGGTGAGCATCGGCTCAAAGACCTGACGCATCCCCAGCACCTCTTTCAGGTGCTCGTGGACAACTTGCCCGCTGATTTCCCTCCCCTCCGGTCACTGAATACTCACCCCAACAATCTCCCAATTCAGTTGACAAGCTTCATCGGGCGGGACCGCGAGATGGCGGATGTCAAACGAATGCTCGCCACGAGCCGCCTTGTGACGCTCACCGGTGCGGGAGGGGCCGGCAAGACGCGGCTCGCTCTCCAGGTGGCTGCCGACCTCCTGGAACAGTTCCCTGACGGTGTCTGGCTGGTGGAACTGGCTTCCGTTGCCGCCCCCGCGCTCATCCCGCAGAGAGTGGCGGCCGCGCTTGGCGTGCGCGAAGAACCCATTCGCCCGTTGCTGACCACGCTACAGGACTATGTCCAGTCCAAAGAGATGCTGCTCATGCTGGATAATTGCGAACATATGGTCACGGCCTGCGGGTCCATGGCGGAGACGCTGCTGCGAGTCTGTCCGAAACTACGCATCATTGCGACCAGCCAGCACGGATTGCGCATCGCCGGGGAGTGGACGTACCGTGTGCCGTCGCTTTCTCTGCCCGATCTCGATCGCCTGCCGCCTGTGGAGAGCCTGACAGAATGCGAGGCGGTGCGGCTCTTCGTGGAACGGGCACGTGCATGCCGGCCCGAGTTTGCCATGACGCGCGAGAATGCGCGGGCCGTGGCGCAGGTATGCTCCCGGCTGGACGGGATTCCGCTGGCGATTGAGCTTGCGGCGGCGCGGGTGAAGCTGATGTCCGTCGAGCAGACCGCGGCGCGGCTGGGCGACCGCTTCCGTCTGCTGGGTCGTGGCAGCCGGACCGCACCGCCCCGGCATCAGACGTTGCGGGCAGCGATGGATTGGAGCTACGAGCTCCTAGCGGAACAGGAGCGAACCCTGTTGCGGCGGCTCGCTGTCTTTGCAGGCGGGTGGACCCTGGAGGCGGCGGAGGCCATCTACTCCGAGGAAGGCAGAGACGGTGAGGGATATGAAGTCCTGGACCTCCTTTCCCAACTGGTGGATAAATCGTTGGTGATGGGGGAGGAGCAGGACGCCGAGTTCCGATACCGGATGCTGGAGACCGTGCGGCAGTATGGTCTGGACAAACTGGTGGAGTCCGGAGAGGCTGAGCCAGTACGCGGGCGGCATCGAGACTGGTGCCTGCGCCTGGCAGAGCAAGCCGAGCCGGAGCTTCAGGGTCGAAAACATAAAGTGTGGCTGGGTCGGCTGGAGCGGGAGCACGACAACCTGCGCGCCGCGCTGGAGTGGTCGCTGGAGCGTGGGGATGCCGACATTGGACTGCGACTCGCGGGGGCGCTGTGGTGGTTGTGGTTCGTCCACGGCCACTGGCGGGAGGGACGTCAGTGGTTGGAGAGGGCTCTTTCCAGTAGCAGCGCCGCCAGCGTAGCCGGCACCGGCGCGCGGGCGAAGGCAATCTATGGAGCCGCAGCCCTGGCGTGGCGTCAATGGGACCATGGACGGGCGGCGGCGCTGGCCCAGGAGAGCCTGACGCTGTGCCGGGACCTCGAGGACAAGCTGGGGATTGCGATTTCGCTCACCATCCTGGGGCAGGTCGCACTCCGGCAGGGAAACTTTGAGCGTGCGCGCGCCGCGTTTGCGGAAAGCCACGCGCTGTACCGGGAGATCGGGCACACATGGGGGATCGCCGCGACGCTGCTCGCGCTCGGCTTTGCGGCCGATGCCCGGAATGACACCACCAAAGCCGTCGCCCTCTACGAGGAGAGCGCAAGACTCTTTCGCGAGCTGGGAGAGCAGTGGGGTCTGGCCATGGCGCTGCGCCAGCTTGGGCAGAACGCCATCTTCACGGGCGACTATGCGCGCGCCACGGCGCTGCTCAAGGAGAGTCTAATGCTGTGTGAGGAATTGGGGGACACAGCCGGCATCGCCTATGTGCAGAATCCCCTGGGGATCGCCGCACGAGCTCAGGGCGACTACGCGCGGGCGGCATCGCTGCACCAGGCGAGCCTCACCCTGTACCGACAACTGGGGGATAACGGAGGCATTGCGTACACCCTCAGCCACCTGGGGATGCTGGCATGCCAGCGTGGCGATAATGAGCGCGCGGCAGAGTTGTTGCGGGAAAGTCTGGCGATGTTTCGCGATCTGGGAGACAGAGCGGCTCTGACCACGTGCCTGGAGGGATTGGCAGAGGTCGCGGCGGCGCAAGGACAGCATGAGCGTGCGGCGCGCCTCTCCGGGGCCGCCGCGGTCTTGCGCGAGGCGACCGGCGCTCCCCTTACGGCGTCCGACCGCGCGGGGCATGAGCGTGCTGTGGCGTCCGCACGTGCCGCGCTTCCGGTTGCTGTGTTTGCGGCGGCGTGGGCCGAGGGAAGGGCAATGTCACCCGAGGCGGCCGCTGAGCACGCGCTGGCTAGGTCCTGACGAGGGCATCGGGGCAACAAAGCCATGGCTGCCCTGCCCACGGGGACAGTCACCTTCTTCTTCACCGACATCGAGGG
>JBQTJP010000087.1:0-14832 GCA_052386995.1 Armatimonadota bacterium | reverse complement strand
CCCGCTGGAGATGGACCGCCTGTCCCGCACGCGCTGCGATCTCGTCCCGCCGATGCACCAGGAGATCGGCCACCACCGCGCCGACCGTGCCGAGACCGAGAAGCCCGACGCGACAGACGCCGGACGTAGTGCGCGCCATGCTCGCCTCCGCAATTGTCCCACACCGTATAACAGACACCTGTGGTAGTGTCAAGGTGAGGTTCTGCGTTGGGCCGTCATCCTTCTCGCCGACATATCGCGCCCGGAGAGGCGCCAATCGGGCGACGCATTCGCCAGCGCCGCCGCGACCTGGGATTGACGCAGGCCAACCTGGGCGGCGCCGACTACACGAAGAGTTTCATCAGCCAGCTGGAGAGCGGTGACGCGGATCCTTCTCTGGACACACTACGATTTCTGAGCCGGCGCTTGAAGACCTCGTTGTCGGCCCTTGCCGGGGACGCGCTGGATCAGCGCCTGACCGCCGTCGAGGGTTTGCTGCTCTGGGGCCGCGAGGCCGCCACGGCGCGTAACGCGGCGCTGGCTCGCCACGTTCTTCGCATGGCCGCCGACCTTGCCGATGAGGGCGGATGGGATTTCCATCGGGCAGAAGCGCGGCTCGCCCTTGCAGAGTTTGAGGCCGAGCACGGTGACCCGGAAACGGCGGCGTCGATGCTCGCCGGCGTTTCTGAGCTCACGGCCTCACTCGGCCGGCCCGGTGCGGCCCGCCGGGATCTTGCTGGCGGGTTGCTGGCTCTTCGCCGGCGCGACGGGGTCGCTGCCGTCGCCTGGTTTCGCGGCGCGCTCGCGGACTTGAAGAAGACCACGCGCCACCCGAGTCTCGCCGCGCAGGCCATGCTTGGCCTCGCCGACGCGCTGACTATTGTGGGCGATCTCAGAAACGCGGCGCGACGGGCAGCCTCCGCGGCGAAACTGGCGGCACGCTACCGCCTGCACGGTCTGCACGGCCGCGCGTTGCTGCATCTGGCGTTGTTGAGAGGGCGCGAAGGTGCGGCTGCCGAGGCCGTACGGCTCTTGCAGGACGCAGAAAGCATCCTCGACGGCACCGAAGATCGCGACGCGCATATCGAAGTCCTGATCCAGCGCGGACGCATGCTCCTGGATGGCGGCGACGACGCCGGAGCGCTGGAAGTCGCACGTCGGGCGGTCTCGCTTGCAGACGCGCATCAGGACCCGTTGGTAGCCGCCCGCGCATCGTCCGTCGCGGGCAGGGCACTGCTGCGTCAACGAAGGGCTGACGATGCCCTGCCGTTACTTGCCCGAGCCGTCGAACGGATGCAGGCCGCAACCCCCTCAGAGGATCTCGCCGACGCGGCGGAAGACCTCAGTGACTACTACAGGTCGCGGGGCGACCACGCGCTGGCCGACCGCTACCGGACGATTGCCGGCCGGCCGCGGGAGAACGGCGAGACGCCCTCCGCGGCTCCGGCGGAGAGCGCGGAGCCGGTCGCTCAGGACGGCTCGCGAACGCCTCTGTCGTCTAAGGGAGTCTGAACGGCTGGTTCGGATAGAGAAGCTCCACCGCGCGCGAAGACCCCGGCCGCGTGCTGAATGGCGACGTAGTCATCGATATACTGCGAGAGTTTTCCGAGGAGCTCCACGCTGTCGAATTCCAGGCCCGCCTTGCGCGCCGCGTCCAGCAGGTCTGAGAGGGCGGTCATCACGGTGCGCTTCTTGACTTTGCCTTGTCCGGGAAAGGCCTTGAACAGCAGCTCCATCGCGTTGACAAGCGAAGCCGCGGCGGAGAAGAGCGTCAAGATCCACATGGGCGACACCTCCGGCAAAGCCGTGCAGGCGGCCGCTGTTGTGGTCTTAAGAATCGCCGGCGGATTCCTACCGGCTCGCGGCGGCCGACTCCTGAGCCCGGAAAGCCCTGGCGAAGTGCCGTGCGGCGGGACCTTCCTCGCCGCTCTCGAGCAATAGAAACGCGTAGTCGCGACTTACGCGGGCCACTTCGGCAGCCATCTGGAGCCGCTCGAACTGCTCCAGGGCGTAGGCGTAGCGGTGTGCGGCCTCATCGAGCCGGCCCTCGCGGTGACAGATTGCGGCCATCACCGACTCCGCCAGCGCCGCCTCGGCCGGATCCTGCACCTTCACGGCCAGGCGGATGGCTTCCTCGGCCTGCGCTCGTGCGGTCCCAAGATCGCCGTTCAGCATGGACACCCGTGCAAGCTCGGTCAGGGTCTTTGCGCGCCCGACGTCATCGGCCGTCCGGTTCGCGATCGCCAGGCACTGCTCGAGAATCTCTGCAGCCTCGCCGGGCTTCCCCCGATCGATGAGGAGCATACCCAGGCTGCGCTTGACGGTCCCCAGAAGTTGTAGGTTCTCCTGGGCCTCGAACAGCGTCGCCGCCTTCTCCAGGTGGAGGCGGGCTAAGTCATACGAACGCTGCCGCTCGTGCGCTACGCCGAGGTTGAAGTGCACGATGCCCATGGTTGCGATGTCGCCGAGCGGTTCGAGGCGCTGCAGCGCGGTCTGATAGCATTCCATCGCCTGCGCCAGCAGGCCCATCTCGGAGTACGCCCGGCCCAGGCTGTGCAGGTGTGAGCCCTCGATCTCGGGATCGATCGGGGAGGCCGATCGCACCGCGGCCAGGCCCCGGGTAAACGCGTCCCGGGCGGCCGGAAAGTCGCGTTGCCGGAGGGCAAGAAATCCTGTGGCACCCGCCACACGCGAAAGCAGATCCGGCCGCCCGAGCGCATCGGCGATTGTTTGCGCACGCTCCAGTTGATCGCGGGCAAGATCGAACTGGCGCATGCCGGTCAGCGCCTGCCCGATCCCATTGTGGATGCGGAAAGAAAACTCCAGGGGGGCCTCCGCCGCCGCGGCGCGCTCGGCTTCCTGAAACGCCTCCATCGCCTCCGTGAAATCGTTCCGGCGGAGCAGTGCGTTCCCGAGCTCCAGTTTGGCAGCCGCCTGCTTGCGCGGGGGTGGGTCTGCGTCCAGCAGCTCGCCGAGCGGCACGCTGAGCCGGCCGGACAGAATGCGCAGCGTCTCGAGCGACGGCCTGACTTTGTCGTGCTCGAGCATGCTGATGAAACTTTCCGACAGATCGCCGCCGGCCAGCGCGCGCTGGGTGATGCCGCGGGTCTTGCGGGCCTGGCGAACCTTCTCACCAAGCGTCACGGTCGTACCCCCATCCGGCGGAGTCCCCCGCCCTTCCTAACTGCTCCAGGCTACGCTGCGCCTGGCTGGCTGGTTAGCCGCCGAAAGTTGTGTCCCCGTCGCCGACACCAGCGATGAGGTTCACCTCGGGCTGGCCCATGACGGGCGCTGCTACCAGCAACAGGGCTGCCGCAAGGATCGCGATGGCCTTTTTCATGTCAGTCCCCTCCTTAAACGTCCAGTGATCTGCCCGCTTTCCGCGGGGCCAGGCCGTCCAACGCTTACCAGTGCCGTCTCTCACCGGTACCTCTGCACTTCGCCCCATACTGTGGAACCGACGCGGGACGAAGGTGGCGGGCTTGCCTGGACTTTGGGGTTGAGGATCTCGCCTTCGACAGGCTTGACTGAAGTTCCTCCCCTTTATCGCCAGAACTTCACTACTGGTGAAGCTCAGCTAATCCTCACTACTGAATATGCCCAGAACGGGCCTACAAGGGCCCAAAAAGGAAGGGCCGCGCCTCGGGCTACAAGAAGCCGTGCGACGAATGCCGGTTGGGCGGGGCCTGCGCAACCAAGGCGGTTCCTGCCGGCCGGTGGTGTCCATGGGCTGGCGCTTGGCGCTGAGTGGCCTGCCGGAGGGCTACGAAGTCGTCGAACACGAGGACGGCTTGCAGTTGCTGGGGCCCGGCAGCAGGATCGTTGCTGAGTTCGGACCGCTCCTGCCCGACTTGGAGGCAGTCAGGTCGGCGGCGTGGGAGGACGTCCGCGCAACGGAGCGCGAGAGGCAACCAGTTACGTAGGCCTGGGTCGGGGGTGTCCCCTCCGGACCGACGGTGCCGGAGGACGTCGTTCCGGTTCCCACCCCCGGCCCTTTTATTTGCACCCTGTAGACCTCCCGGCCGGCGGCCGGGGGTCATTTTCAGGTGACGAATTCCGGCCGGTCCGCCAGGATGGGCGGCCGGGTCAGCAGGAATTCTCCCGAGAGGACGGATTCAACCGAAGACGCCTCATCGAACCAGCTCGCCGGTGCGGCGTGGCCCCAGAAAGTCTGCCGCCGGGGATCGTTAATGCTCCACCTCAGCGGCGGCCGGTCCGGGTCGGTTGTCAGGTAGTCCCCGGTGTACAATTCGATCCGGTTTCCGTCGAAATCCCGCAGGTACAGGAACAGTGCATTGGAGATCCCGTGCCGGCCGGGCCCGCGCTCGATCGCTTCGTGATGCCCGGCCCCTGCCAGGACATCACAGGCCCGGATGACGTTGATGGTTTCGGGCAGCCAGAATCCGGCGTGATGGACCCGGGGGCCGATGCCGGTCATCAGCGCGATGTCGTGTACGTTGGATTTGCGGTGCAGCCATGCCGCCCACAGACGCGGCGTGGCATCATCGGTCTCGGTGTACTCGGAGCAGCGAAACCCCCACGCGGTCGTATACCAGTCGTAGAGCGCCGCGACGTCGGGCACCTGACAGTTGAAGTGGTCCAGGCGCATGATGTGCGGCCCCCGGTAGAGATCGAAACGCTGCAGCCGCCGCTCGGTGCGGTCCATCTCGGCGTAGAACTCCACGGGGAGTCCGCCGGGATCTTGAACGCGCAGCGCCCGGCCCTGGCCCGCTTCCTCGCCCGCCTCAATCCATCGTAGAGGAAGGTCGGCCTGCCGGCAGATCCGCTGCAGCAGGTCGAGATCGTCCGCCGAGGCCACCTTGAACGCGATGTGCGAGACGCCGGGAGTTGCCGCGCGCCGGAGCATGAGGCTGTGGTGCTCGGTTTCCTCCAGTCCCCGCAGATAGAGTGCGTGGCGATCGGCCGCGGTTTCGACGAATCCGAGCAGGTCAACGTAGAACTCGCGCGCGCGTTCCAGATCTGTGACGCGGAAGGCCACGTGGCCGGCCCGGAGTATCGCTGGGACGCTCGTGCCGGCGCTCATCCCAGAGGCTCCGAGGGTTCTGCGCCCGAGGCCCGGCCCGGAGCATCCCACTGTTCGTAATAGATGGAAATGCCGTCCGGGCCCCATTCCTCCGGTGGCGCCGCCGGAGTCACGAGCGGGGCCAAACGCCGGTAGCGTCCAGCATAGAACAGAAGGGGATTCCATGGCGCAATCCCTTCGTTGACCCCGACGACACGGCCGACGACAATCCAGTGGTCGCCGCCGTCGTACAGTCTGTCGATGTCACAGCGGACCGCGGCGAGCGCACCGACGAGCCGCGGAGCGCTCCCCCAGGGCTCGAATCGATACTCGGGGGCAGGATGATCACGCCAGCCGCCCGCAAAGTAGCGCGACAGCACCTCCTGATCATCACGCAGGAAATTGATCGAGAACGGCAGCGCGGGCGCAAGACAGCCGGCAAACCGCGCGCGGTGGTCGACGCACGCGAGCACGAGGAGCGGGTCGAGCGACACCGAGGAGATAGCGTTGGCGGTCATCCCCACGACCCCGTCCGGCGTGTTCGTCGCCAGGACCGTGACGCCCGTTGCGAAGAGACCCATTGTGCGCCGAAGAGCCTTTGGATCCGGGACCTCCAGGGGTGTCGCCGACGCCACCGTCAGGCGCGCTCCCCGGCGCGCGCCCGCTCACTCTTGCCCGCGGCCTCCTGGTCGGCGCGCGCCAGGAACTGGCGAACCCGCTCCATGTAGGGCGCCTTGTCGTAGTTGGCAAACATCGCACCGGCCATCCGCACAGGGTCGCCGAAGAAGAACCGCTCGTAGAGCGCCTGGCGGCTGCCGAACGCCGATAGCGCGAGATCCCAGGCCAGTCTGAACAGGCGCACACGGTCGCGCGATCCAGCACGCGCCGCCTGGTAGTATTTCTCGATCGTCGGGCCCTGCGGGCCGGCCATATCGGCGGCAGTGGGGATCGCCATCAGGCCGCTCGCGCCGAGCTGGTGGACGATCTCGATCATTCGGGGATACATGCGCGTGTACGTGTTGCGGGCGGCGTCTAACGGCGGCCAGGCCGGCGTCATGACGCCCCAGCGGTCGATCGCCGCATCGGCCTCGCTTGCCCGTAGGAAAGCCCGCATGGTTTCAAGGTACTGAATGATCTCTGCGACCTTCTCCTGCACGTGCTGGAACTGCTCGATGGCGATCGTATCGACGATCAGGCAGACCAGGCCCAGCACGAACTCGGTCTTGGCGACGTTCTTCGTGACGACCTGGTGCGCCATGTGCACGACGGCGCGCGTTTCGGCAAACGCTTTGTTGCACCGCTCGACGTCGCGCATCAGGAACATCCGTTCCCACGGGACAAGCACGTCGTCGAAGATGACGACCGCGTCCATCTCTTCGAACCGGCTTCCCAGCGGGTGGTCGGCAGGGTCCCGCCCGTAGTCGAACGTCTCGCGGCAGAGAAAACGCAACCCGGGCGTCGCGCAGGGGATCGCGAAAGCGAACGCGTATGGCGCGTCTTCCTCCTGACCACGCAGCACGGTCGAGGGGAAGACCATGATCTCGTCACTCACGGGCAGGGTGGCCAGCATGCGCGCGCCGCGGATGAGCACGCCATCGTCGGTTTCGCGCACGATCCCTGCGGCAAGGTACGGATCGGCCTGTTTGGACGGCCCGACCGCACGGTTGGCCTGCGGGTTGATGAGCGTGTGGGTCAGGCACAGATCGTTCTCGCGCACGTGCTCGTAGTAGCGTCGGATGTTGTCGCCGAAGCGCGGATCGTTGGCGGCGCAGTAATCGGCCGCGGCCGCAAACGCCATGACCGACCGGTTGAGGTAGTCCGGCGCGCGGCCCATCATGCCGCCGGAGTAGTCCGCCCAGCGCTTCATCATCCCCCGCACACGCGCCAGATCGTCATGACTGCGCGGTGTGAGGAACGAGAGGCCGACGCGCGCACCGGTTGAGGGCGATATGTACGTCATCTCGTCGCGCAGCGCGGGATCGTGCTGCATATCGTAGAGGGCGGCGACGCTGCGGACGACGTTGCGGAACGCGGGGTGGGTCGTAGGGTCGCCGACACGCTCGCCGCCGATCCAGATGTCGCGGGACTGCGCCCGCAGTCCGTTGATGAACTCGGCTCCCGTCCGGGCCGGCATATTCTCCCTCCTACGTTCCCATCTTCGGAATCCGGTGCGTCCCCAGGGCCGTGTGGATCGCTTTGTATTCCATGTAGAACTCGAAGGAATAGTGCCCGCCTTCGCGGCCGATACCGCTAGACTTCATGCCCCCAAAGGGGGTGCGGAGGTCGCGCACGTTCTGCGAGTTCACCCAGACCATTCCCGACTCGAGCGCGTGGGCGACGCGGTGCCCGCGGGCCACATCGCTGGTCCACAGATACGCCGCAAGACCGTAGCGGACGTCGTTGGCCAGGCGTACGGCCTCGACGTCATCGTCAAAGGGGATGACGGCCAGCACCGGGCCGAAGATTTCTTCCTGCGCGATGCGCATGTCGTTGCGGACAGCCGTTGAAAACCGCGGGCTCGAGGTAGTTGCCGGCGGCGAGGTGCGCCGGCCGCCGTCCCCCGGTGGCCAGGTGCGCGCCCTCGCGTTGTCCAAGTGCCACTCCTCGGCGATGCGGTGCAGCGCCCGGGCGCGATCCGCCGCCGGCATGCGGGACCAGGAGCCATCATCGAACGCCCGGCGGGCCGCGCGGACGGCGCGGTCGATGTCCTCGGCGGCGCCGCGCGCGACGGTCGTGATGGTTTCGTTGCTCGCGGGGTTCAGCGTGTGAAACATCTCACCGTTTGCGCTCTCGACGAATGCGCCATCGATGAAGTGGCGCGCGGGGGTCGCAGTTGGGACGCGCGCCGCGGGCGCAGGACGTGCCGGCGAGGGTGCGGTCTGAGCGGGACGGGATTCCGCGTCTGCCATCAGGCGGGTCCCTCGGCAACCACCGGGTTCTCCAGCGCGCCCAAGAGGTCGACCTCGATGCGCATGCGGTCGCCGGGGTACACGTGCGAGATGCCCTGCGGAGTGCCGGTCAGGATCACGTCGTCGGGCTCCAGCGTCATGAATTCTGTCAGAAACCCGATCAACTCCCAGATCGACGTGGCCAGATCGGCGGTCGTTCCCTGCTGGCGCAACTCGCCGTTGACGAACGCCCGCAGCCCGAGGCGGTGCGGATCGCTGATTTCGTCCTCGACGATTACCGGCCCGATCGGGCAGAACGTGTCCCACCCCTTGGCCTTTACCGGCGGCCGGTAGAAATTGTGGACGAAGTCGCGAACGGTCACGTCGTTGGCGATGGTATACCCGCGCACCACGCCGGGAGCATCCTCGGGACGCACGCGCCGGCACCGGCGGCCGATGACCACCGCGAGTTCTGCTTCGTAGTGCAGATAATCCACCCCTGTTGGGTAGACCACGGGGGCGCCGTGAGCGAGCAGGCTGCTGGGTGGCTTGAAGAAGACGGCCGGTTCGGGAGGCGGGCCGATGCCCAGTTCGACGGCGTGATCGCGGTAGGTGAGGGCGAATCCGACGATCTTGCTCGGCGCCACGGGGAGCAGCCAGGTCACGGCGTCGGACCTATGGGCGCGCTCGGCCTCATCGATCAGCACGTCACCATCGAGCCGTCCGCTGTGCACCCGGCCATCAGCGATGAACCGGGCGCGCCTCATCGGTGCGCGGGCGGGCCACCCGCGGAGTGCATCGGAGCGGGCGACGGCGCAGCGGGCTCGCGCGGCAGTAGGCCGTAGATCGTCATCACTTCGCGCAGCCGGACCTCGCTCTCGGGGCGCAGCGGCACGTGCGGGAGCCGTACTTCGGGGCCGCAACGTCCCATCAATCCCAGGGCCGTCTTGGCCGGGACCGGATTCGTCTCGATGAAGAGGATGTCGTTCATCGGCAGGAGGTGGTAATGGAGATCGCGCGCCTCCTCCCACTTGCCGGCCGTGACCAGGTCATACAGGCGCGCGACTTCACGCGGCATCACGTTGCCCGTTGCGCTGACGTAGCCGGCTCCCCCCAAAGCCAGAATCGGGAAGCACAGCAACTCGATGCCTGAGTACACCAGGAACTGACGGCCGCAGCGGTGCATGACGCGCGCGATGTGCTCGAGATCTTTGTTCGACTCCTTCACCCCAATGATGTTGCGGCAATCGCGGGCCAGGCCCGCAGTGGTCTCGGGCTCGAGGTTGGCCGCCGTGCGACCCGGAATATTGTACAGGATGATGGGGATCTCCACGGCGTCGGCGACGGTGCGGAAAAATCGATAGAGGCCTTCCTGCCCGGGGCGCGTGTAGTACGGGGTGACGATCAGCGCGGCGTCGGCGCCCACGCGCTTTGCGAAACGCGTCAGCCGCAAGGTCTCCTCCAGCTGGGCGGAGCCGGTACCGGCGAGCACCGGCACACGCCGGCGGACCGCCCGCACGGCCGTTTCGATGATCCCTTCGCGCTCTTCGATCGACAGTGCGGCGGGCTCGCCCGTGCTCCCGGTGACGCTGACGCCGTGACTCCCGCTGTCGATCTGCCACTCGATGAGATCGGCCAGCGCCGATGTATCCATCCGGCCATCCCTGAATGGTGTCACGAGGGGCACGATAGAGCCGCGAAGTTCCATGATTTCCTCCATACTCCCGCAGCAGCCCACGACGGCGCGGCTATATCGTATCGTATACGAAAACCTTCCACGGAAGAACCAGCAATGTCATGACCTTGGAGCGAGATGGGAGGAGGCGCTTGGACGGCTGGCGAAACTCGCGCCCGACCAACTTCGCCGTTTTCACCGGCGACGACTTCGCCGCTTCGAGCCGAGCCACCAGATCGCGCGTGAAGACCTCGACGGCATCCGCGAAGCCGGGTGGCGGGCCTCAGGGACCCATCATGCTGCGTGATCGCATTGAAGCCAGGTGGATAGATTGTTTTGAGCACGTCCTCCGTCTGTGCCGGGTGAACGCGGGGGACGAGGTGGCCATTCTCTCTGAGACGCAGTCGCGCCAGCTGAACATTCATCTGGCCGAACTGGCACTCCTTCGTCTCGGAGCGCAGCCCTTCCACATCTGCGTACCCACGCCGCACCAGACCGCGCCCGTGCCCGTCCGCTCCACCGGCGCGTCACAGGCCGTTCAGCGCTCGCGGTCCGTGCTCGCGGCGTTGACTCAGGCGGTCATGGTCGTGGACTGCACCCTGGAAGGATTGATGCACGCTTCGGAATTGCCGGAGATCCTCAAGGGTGGCACCCGTGTGCTGCACATCAGCAACGAACACCCCGAGGCCCTGGAGCGCCTGGTGCCGGACGAGGCCACGGCGGAGAAAGTCAAGGCTGCGGCCCGCATGGCCCGCCAGGCCAAACAGATGCGGGTGACCTCCGCGGCGGGCACACGGCTCGACGTGACTTTGGAAGGCGCGTCCACCGTTGGCATCTGGGGATACACCGACAAGCCGGGAACCCTTTCCCACTGGCCGGGGGGCCTGGTGGTCTGCTTCCCCCAGGCCAACAGCGTCAACGGGACGCTGGTGCTGGACATCGGCGATATCAACCTGACCTTCAAGCGTTACCTGCAAGAGCGCGTCACGCTGGCGATTGAGAATGACTATGTGGTGGACATCCGGGGTCAGGGCACAGACTACGAGCTGATGCGCCGCTACCTGGCGGCGTGGGGTGATCCGACCGCCTACGCCGTCTCACACGTGGGCTGGGGGATGAATCCGCACGCGCGATACGAGGCACTGACCATGTACGATCAGCGGGACACCAACGGCACTGAGCTGCGCGCATTTGCCGGAAACTTCCTGTTCTCGACTGGGGCCAACGAGTTTGCCGGCCGGTACACGCGGGGGCACTTTGACCTCCCGATGCGGGGATGTGATGTCGAGTTGGACGGAACGTTCGTCGTGAAAGCGGGCGAGTTGCAAGACGTATTTGGATGACGCGTACCCGATTCGGCTACCTCGAACGAGGGCTGGGGCCGGCCGTGGTCTTCCTGCACGGCATCGGTGGGGGCGCGGCGAGCTGGCGCTACCAGATCGAGGAGTTCGCCCGCGCGTATCGCGTCCTCGCCTGGGACATGCCGGGCTATGGGGGCTCCCAACCGGCGGCGCAGTACTCATTCCCCCGCTATGCGCAATGGCTGGGGGAGTTTCTCGTCGAATGCGCCATTGAGCGCCCGATCCTGGTCGGGCACTCCATCGGCGGCATGATCGTTCAGGAATATCTTGCCGTGCATCCCGAGGCTGCCCGCGCCGTTGTGCTGTATGCCACCAGCCCCGCCTTCGGCCGCAAAGAGGGCGAATGGCAGCAGCAGTTTCTCCGGGCTCGCCTGGGGCCGCTGGATGAGGGCAAGACGATGGCCAAGTTGGCCCCCGAAATCGTCCGGGGGCTCGTCGGCTCTCGCGCAAAATCCGCAGGGATCGAGCTGGCAGTGGCATGCATGGCCGCGGTACCGGACGAGACCTACCGGGCCGTCGTGCTCTCGCTGGTCGAGTTCGACCGCCGCGAGGGGCTGGGCAAGATCACCGCCCCCTGCCTGCTGATCGCCGGCGAAGAGGATTCAAACGCTCCGCCCGCGATGATGGAGAAGATGGCCGCACGAATCCCCGGGGGGCAATACCATCGCCTCCCTGGGCTGGGACACCTGGCGCATCTGGAAGACCCGGTGGCGTTCGACGCGGTCCTGTGGACCTTTCTCGACGGCGTAACGAGAGGAGCGGCGTGACGTTGACAACCCCAACTCCAGCGTGGGAACGAGTCCACTCAACGCTCGCGAGTCTGGAAAGTGCCGAGGATCTCGACGAACCGATCTTCGATCCAAAGGCCTTTCGCATGAGCGAGGAACAGAATCGGCTGACCACGCTGGCCCGCAAACTGGGCCAGCACCGGTTTGCCCCACGCGCGGGGCAATACGACCGCGAGGCCGCCTTTCCCGCGGAGGATTTCCGTGACCTTGACCGCGCGGGCCTGCTGGCCATCTGCATTCCCAGGGACTACGGCGGTATCGGTGCCGACTTCTTGACGTACTCGCTCGTCGCCGCTGAGATCGGGCGCTATGCCGGGGCGACGGCCCTCAACTGGAACATGCACGTGTGCTCCACGCTCTGGACCGGTGCGCTCACGGACGACCTGGACCTGACTCCCGAAGACCGCCAGGCGCACCACGAGCGCCGCCGCCTGCACTACGACCGGATCTTGGAACAGGGCGCGATCTATTCGCAGCCCTTCTCCGAACCCGGGCCCGCCGCCGCAGGCGTGGCGGCCTTCGAGACGGAGGCCCACCCGGTGGATGGCGGGTGGCGGGTGAACGGGAGGAAGATCTTCGCCTCCCTGTCGGGAAGCGCCGCTTACTACGGCATCCTGTGCTCAGAGGTGACCGGAGGAGAACCGCGCAGCCGGAAGAACACGCTCTATCTCGCGATCCCGTCAAAGGCCGAAGGCGTAAATATCGTAGGCGAATGGGATCCGCTCGGCATGCGTGCGACGGTCTCGCTCACCCTGCTGTTCAAGGATGCATTTGTCCCGGCGGGCGCGCTGCTGATGCCACGCGGGGTCTACTATCAGGCAGCCACACGCTGGCCGCACATGTTCCTGACGCTGTCGCCTTCGTACATGGGCATGGCGCAGGCGGCCTATGATTTCACAGTCCGGTACCTGCGCGGCGAACAGCCCGGCACACCGCCCGTGAAGCGGCGGATGTATCCGACCAAACAGATTGCCGTGGCCCAAATGAAGATCATGCTGGAGCAGACCAAGACGCTCTGGTTCCAGGCCGTGCAGGAAGCCCGCCCCGATCCCAGCCGCGATCAGGTGATGAGGGCCTGGGCAGCGCAATACACGACGATGGAGAACGCGAACGAACTCGCGCAACTGGCGATCCGCACCTGCGGCGGGCAGGCTATGTTCCGCAGCCTCCCATTGGAACGCATCTACCGGGACAGCCGGTGCGGCTCGCTTATGCTGCCCTGGACTGCCGAGATCTGCCTGGACCGGTTGGGGAAGGAGTGCCTGTATCGGCCCGGCGAGTCGGACGAGGCGTGAGCGCCGGTGGGTGCGTGAGCGAGTGTGAATATCTCCCATTGGATCGAGAGGAACGCGAGCTTTGCGCCAACCAAAGCCGCTCTTCGTTTTGAGGGACGAGTCTACACTTACGCTGCGCTGGCCGAGCAGGTGGAGCGTGCGGCCCAGGTCCTCAAAGGGGACCTGGGCGTGGGCCGCGGTGACCGTGTCGCGCACGTGGGCTACAACAGCCCGGAATTTCTCATCCTCTTATTCGCGTGCGCCCGGCTCGGCGCGATGCTGGTTCCGCTCAACTGGCGGTTGGCCGCGGCGGAACACTTGTACATCCTCAACGATGCTTCGGTCTCGGCACTGTTCCTGGAGCAGCCCTTCGCCCACCTGATCACCCCGGTGCGCGGCGCCCTGCCTCACTGCCGGATCATCGGCCTTGACCTTGTGCCGGAGGCCGGAGTGCAATTTGGCGACCTGCTGGCGCACTCCCGCGGCGACAGCGGCAACCCGAACGTCCCGCTCGACAACCCCCTGCTCATCGTCTATACAGCCGGCACGACCGGCCATCCGAAGGGCGCGGTGCTCACGCAGGGAGCCCTGCAGTGGAATGCCATCAACAGCACCCACATGCACGACCTCACCGGTAATGATCATATACTCACGGTGCTACCCATGTTCCATGTCGGCGGGCTGAACATTCAGACCATGCCGGCCCTGCATGCGGGCGCGACCGCGACCCTCCACCGACGCTTCCAGCCGGACCAGACGCTAGCCGCGATCACCGCAGAGAGGCCGACCATGACGGTCCTGGTGCCGGCCACGATGCAGGCGTGCCTGGACTCGCCGCTGTGGCCACAGACCGATTTCCGCCACCTGCGCATCGTGACCACCGGCTCCACCACCGTGCCACAGCATCTTTCCGATGCCTTTAGAGCGCGTGGGGTGTGCGTGCTGGAGGTCTACGGCTCGACGGAGACCGCTCCCTTGGCCATCTACACGCGGCCCGATTCGGACTTCAGCAAGCGCGGCTCGACAGGCCTGCCGGCCCTGCACTGCCAGATCCGCGTGGTGGACAGCGATGGCAACGACCTCCCCGCCGGCCATCCGGGCGAGATCCTGGTGAAAGGTGCCAACATCATGTCGGAATATTGGGGCAACCCTGCAGCCACCGCCGAGGCCCTGCGCGACGGCTGGTACTACACCGGGGATATCGGCTATCGAGATAAGGACGGATACTTCTTCATCGTGGACCGGAAGAAGAACGTCATCATCTCCGGCGGCGAGAACATCTACCCGGCCGAGGTCGAACGCGTCCTGCTCACGCATCCGGACGTCCGGGAGGCCGCAGTCATCGGCGTCCCGAACGCACGATGGCAAGAGGTCCCGGTGGCGGTCTTGGTGACGGTCAACAACGCCCGCCTCTCAGAAGACACCTTACGGGCTCACCTGGAAGGTCAGTTGGCCCGCTACAAGATCCCGCGCCGGTTCATCTTCGCCGACGAACTACCCAGGAACGCGATGGGCAAGGTGCAACACTTCCGGGTGAAGGACTTGTACGGCACACGATGACGACCAAAGCGGACCCGCCCTTCCGGGCCGAACACATCGGGAGCCTGCTCCGGCCCCCCGAGCTCCTCGCCGCGCGCCGCACCTTCGACGAGGGCACACTCTCGGCGGAGGCACTGCGGGAAGAGGAAGACCGATGGATTCGCGAGGCCGTGGCATCTCAGGAGAAGATCGGCCTCCAGGTCATCAACGACGGGGAGTACCGGCGCATCATCTACTTCGGGCATCTCCCGGCCGCCGTCACGGGCTTCACCGACATGGAATCCGAACTCCCGTTTGTCGACGAC
>JBQTJP010000086.1:0-5599 GCA_052386995.1 Armatimonadota bacterium | reverse complement strand
CGATCCGGCTCCAGCGCGACCGCGGGTGGTGACGCGCAGCGATTCAGGGCCACCCAGGCGGCGACGGTCTCGGTGGCGGAGAGCACCTTGCCGAATCTCCGGCCGCCGCGGAATCCAACGTCTCCGCCCGCCCAGGGGACAAGCGGATCCTCAGTGCCGGGCATGAGCAGTACGGATACAGGCCGCGCGGGCGCGCGCATCACGGCGATCTTGTCCGTCATCAGAGCGACGACGACGCCGATTGCCGCGATCCGCGGCGCGAGCTCACGGGCCAGGCGCTGCGAGAAGAGCCCGCCGTTCGAGATGCCGGCCGCATAGACGCGGCTCCGGTCGATCCCGTGCGTCTGCGCCAGATGATCGATGAGCGCCGCAACATACCCGACATCGTCGATGTTCTCCCTGTGCGCGCGGTATTCGTCGATCCCTCTGCCGTCGTTCCAGTGGCGCTCCAAGCCGTCCGGGTAGGCCACGACGAAGCCGTCCCGCGCGGCCAGGCGGTTCAGCCCTCCGACGGTCAACCGTTCCATGGCCGTCCCGGTGCCGCCGCCGCCATGCAGCGCGATGACCAGCGGCGCCGGCCGCATCCGATCATGCGAGGGTGGTACGTACAGCCGGAAGCTGCGCCCGAGGCCGCCCACGACGATTGACCCCGGCGAGCTTTCCATCCGCTCGGCCGGCGCCGAGCCCGCACCGTGGGGGCGCACGAACGGCGCAACGATCACGATGACACTCAACACAAGGAAGACCCTCATCATTCTTCCTCAAAAGCCGGCCACTGCGGCGGCACTCGACGCGCCCACCCATACGACGCGCCGAGAGGCCGGGCCGTTTAATTGAACCGCGCGATGAGACTGATGAGCGCGTCGCGGGCGGGCTGGTAGGTCGGATGCAGGTGGGCCCTGCCCAGATTCACGTGCGCAAACTCATAGCTGTCACATCACGACGTGGTCATATGCGCTCGACGACCGTCACGACCCGGCGCTCGGAAAGCGAAAGCACGACAAAGGACGGCGTGCCGAGACGCTTCCACAAAAGAAAAGGGTCCAGCGGCACCGCCCGCGCGACATACATCGCAATCACCGTGCCGTGCGTGACGAGGGTGACAGTGTTCCCCGGATGATTCGCAAGGATATCTTCAACCGCCGCAGCAAACCGCCGGTACGCCTGGTCGGCGGTTTCTCGTCCGAAGACGAGGCGCTGCGGCGCCTGGAAGAACTCACCCACCGCCGCTTCAAAGCGCTCTGTGGTCAAAAAGCCAATATTGCTTCTGTCGTGCTCACCCAATCCCTCAGCCGTCTCGACGGGCTTGCCGAGAAAGTCTGCGACGATCTGGGCCGTCTCTGCTGCTTTCGGCTCGACGCTGGAGACGATGACATCGGGATGGTGGGCCGCCAGGTGCTCGGCCAGGCGTGCGCATTTCAGCCGGCCGGCCTCTGACAGCTGCCACAGGCGAGCAGGCGTGGCGGGTACAATTTCCGGTGCCGAATGTTTCACGAGGATGAGGCAGGGCACGAGAGGTCTCTGCGGGATCGAGCTGAAGGGACGCCGGCAGGAATCGCTACGACGCGTGAGCTTTGTCCAGCACGACTACCCGCTCGGCTATCGCATCGTAGTCCGGCCAGACCGTGAACATGACGACCTGACGATCTTTCGCGGCCTCCTTGACGAGATCGACCATCGCGTGGCGCCGGTCCGTATCGAGGTGAGCAAACGGTTCGTCCAGGAAGACGGGCGGGCGCCGATCGCCCGTGATCACGTCGAGCAGCGCGAGCCGGAGGCAGAAGTAGAGCTGATCGCTGGTGGCCTGGCTGAGATCCATCGCGTCCTTCCAGGCCCCTGCGGAGGCCACCCACACCTGCGGACGCAGCGTGCGCTCGTCGAGCAGGACCCGCGTGTAGGCTCCACCGGTCGCCCTCACCATGTAATCGCCGGCCCGGCGTTCCAAGAGCTCGCCGGCGGGATAGACGCTCTGCGCGCGGGCCTCTTCGAGCATGCGCGCGGTCAGGTCGAGCACTTCGAGCGTCTGCTTGGTGCGCGCGGCCTCCGCCTGGAGGCTGGCCATCTCCTCTTCGATACGCGGGGCTTCGTCGCCCCGATCGCGCAGCTCGTCGAGCACGCCTTCCAGGCGCGCGCGCCTCTCGCGCAGCTCCTGAAGCTCCAGCGAGAGCTCCTTGGCCTGCTGCTCGCCCCCGGCCGCGGCCTGGGTCCGCCGCGCCCCCTTCGGGAGCGTTGCGAGCGTTGTGCGCACGGTAGACAGTTCTTCGCCGATTTCCCGCAGGCGGCTCTCCAGGGCTCCCTTTGGATCGTTTCCACGGACAACGCGTAGCGAGGCCCGCAGTTCCTCGCGTTCCCGCAGGAGCTCCATGTACGCGGAGAAGCGCCGCTCGACCTCATCCAGACTCAACCCGCCTACGGCCTGAAGCCTGGCCGAGACCATCGCCTCGGCTTCGGAGAGCTGACGCTTCATCGCCTCAAAGCGCGTCCGCAGATCCAGCACCCGCTGCTCCTGCGTTCTGTAGTCGCCTCCGGCCTCGCTGATGCGGCCGCGCAGCCGCATTCCCACGAGGGTGACGGTGGCGCCGCCGATCAGCAGCAGCCATCCAACGATGTGAGGGAGGAGCAAGAGAATGAGCACGCCCCCGATGATGCCGATCGAGCCGGCGCCGGCAAGGGTCCATCCCAGGCTTCCTCGCCGCCGCATTCTCTGGTGGCGCGTGGCCAGATGTTCTAGGGTGTGCTCTTCGCGCTCGGCCTGCTCGCGAGCGGTCGCCAACGACGCCTCGAGCTGGAGATACTGCCGGCGCGCATGGAACAGATCCGCGATCAACGCTTCCTGCTGCGAGGAGAACTCCGCCAGCTCACTGTCGAGCTTCGACAGGCGGGAGATCAGGCCGTCGGCCCGGGAGAGGTGCTCCTTCGTCGAGGCCTCTTCGTCGACCAGGGTCTTTTCCCGCTGCTGCAGCTCCGCGGCCCAACGTGAGACGCGGGCGAGTTCGTTCTCCTCCGCGGCCACGCGCTCGACCGCCTCCAGGCGCTGCAGCACGCCCTGCAGCTCGATGCGGTGCCGCTGCGCGCGCTCCTCGCGCTGTCGCAGCGACGCCTGTTGGGCCCGAAGCTCGGCAAGGCGGTCGGTGGTCCCCTTGCCCTGCGAGTCGCCGGCAAGCCGCGCGCGTCGCTCGTTCAGCCACTGGAGGGCCTGTTGCACGCTTTCGACACCCGACCCGCTCAGAATCCTCGACAGGTGCGTGCTGAGCATCCGCCGGTCTTCGCTGACGCGTGCGATGTCGGCCTGCGCGACGAATGCGGTCGCCCGGTAGGCGCTTTCAGAGACCAGGCCGATCCAATCGAGCAGACGCCGCTGGACATCCCGATGCGTTTCCATCCGATCGCGGCCGTCTTCGCTCTGAAGGAGGACGGTGCCGGCCTCGAGGTCCTTGCGCAGGAGATAGCGGCCGCTGTTGACCTGCAACTCGACCGTGATCTCGCCGAGCCGTTGTTCTCCCCACGATCGGAGCCGGGCGGACGCGTCGCTGTCGGCGGTGCCAAACAAGCCCTGGAAGACCGCCTCCATGACGGTCGTCTTGCCGGTTTCGTTTGGTCCGCGGATAACCGTCAGCCCCGGCGCAAGCGCGGTCTGCCAGTCCGCGAACCGCTTGAAACGACGCAGGCGAATCTGCGTGATCTTCATGCGGGCCGCCGTCCCTCCAGGAGCGCGAGCCCCAAACGGAGAGCGGCGCCGGCCCGGTGCCGGGCCTCCTCCGTCGCGGCCCGTTCTATCTCGGCCCGCGCCACCCCGATGAGTTTCCCCGCAACCGACAGCTCCGGATAGTGGGCCGCGGAAGCGTCCAGCGCCGGGACGGTTTCATCCACGATTTCCAGGGCCAGAAACTCACGCGATAACCGCGTCCAGAGATCGTTGACGTCGATGAACTGGTTGATCTGAGCCGTACCGGTGATGTGGACGACGGCAACCAGGTTCGGATCCGCGAGGGCACGGATGGCATTGGTCAGGACTTCCGACGCCCCAAGGTCTGCGGGCTGCAGCGTGAATCGGGCGTACCGGCGCTTGGCCACCGGCTTCGGTGTGACCACCGGCGCAGGGCTGCCGAGCTGCACCAGCAGGGGCGAGCCTTCGCCCGGGTCGGCGGCGACCAGGTCGGGCGATCCCGGGCACCACGCCGTGACCTTCTCGACCGAAAGATCGCGCCGTGCCGGCGATCCGCCCAGAGCAAGGTACGATGCGCCCGACGCGGCAATCTGCCGTCGGAGCGTTCGGATGCCGTTTCCGCTGTCGGGCATTTCCAGGTACACCGCGCCGACCGTGAACTGATGCGCGCGGTGACCGGCAACCGCCGCGGATAGGAAGTCCGACTGGATGGGTGTGGCGCCCCATGAAGCCCCGATGACGCTCATGTCGAGATCGGGTAGATCGATCGCCTTGGGGGCGGTGGGAAAGATGCTGACGCGCTCGAGATCGGACAGCGCCCCGGACGCATAGTGCTTCTCGTAATGGGCATCCAGAGGGCCTGCGGCAATGAAGACAGGAATATTGCGCGACGATAGGCGCGTAATCTGCGCCCGTGCGAAATCGGTCAGATCCCGGGACGGGAACTGCGTGCCGAAGAGATTGCCCGTGATGAGCACGACCGACGGCGCCAGGTTGAGGCCCTGGTCGATCGCCCGTTCAAACGTCTCGCGCACCTGCCGGCGATGCGCGGCGCCCCCGTGCCCGAGGAACGGAAATGATCCCCCCAGGCGAATATCGGCCAGGTGGTAGATTGTCGGACCCGGCCGCGGCCGGGATGGCATCGATCCTGATGTGGCCATGTCGCTCAGACCCGTATTGCACGCATCGTAAGAGAATCCTCCGGAACGCTACGCCCGTTTGATCCTCACGCGATGGGTGATGCCGGGGGTAGCCTCCAAAGCAATTTTTCCCGATCCGGTCGCGATTAAGGCGAGGCAAACGAGCATGAGGACGAATTCAAACTCCGCCGCGCCCGTAAACCCCTGGGGCAAGCGCACGCGGACAATGGCCACCGCCATCTCGAACGCCAGGAGGGCGGCAATGGCCCGTGTGAGCACGCCGGCGGCCAGCAGCAGGCCTCCCGCGAACTCGAGGATCCCTATGAACCACGCCATGGGTTCGGGGGCGGGGATGTTCACCGTCATGAAAAGGGCGACGGTCCGATCGAGCTGACCGCCAAAGAGCTTGGCGTATCCATGGATCGCGAACACGATGGCCGGGGCGAGCCGCAGTATGAGCAGTCCCAGATCGGTGAGGTCCGCCCGGCGGGGGGCGGGGCGCCCGGTCACGATTTTAGTCCTTGATCCCAAAGATCCGGCGGGCGTTGCCGGCCAGGATGAGGCCGCGGTCGTCATCGCTCAAATCGAGTCCGTCGAGCACCCCGACCTGCTCGTCCACGATCATCTTTCTATATCCAGACATGATGGTTGAATCGGTGCCGAAGAGGATTCGTCTGGGGCCAAAGGTGCGCAGGGCGTCCCGGTACACCTGTGCCAGCGACGGCTCGCCGGGGACGTACAGGCGCCAGTTGTTCGTCCCCGACGTGTCCACACAGATGTTCTCCGTGTGATA
>JBQTJP010000085.1:0-12577 GCA_052386995.1 Armatimonadota bacterium | reverse complement strand
GAGAACACGGACAGCGTGTCGATCATCGTTGCTGGGTCCAATGAGCAGGGCGTGGCGATCGCCCTGGACCGGGGGATGCGCATTGCGTCTCCGTTTCTGCTGATGTCCACGAAACCGTTTGGGAACTGGGGTTCCTACTTGTTTCACTCGCCGGGGCTGCTGTAATTGCGGGCAGGGGGAGCGTGCCGCCGGGCTGTGTCACTCGACCCGCAGGGCGCCTGACCGTTGCCAGAGCCCACCGTGAGGAGTATCGTGAAGGCAGCACCGTAGGCCCGCAGCCTTCTGGGGCAGGGTGAGGCGCCGGTAGTTGGCGCCAATTCCCGATCGGCGGTTACAGCCCGTGAGCCCGCAAGGGCGTGGCCCGGTGGAATTCCGGGGTCGACGGTACAGTCCGTATGAGGTGAAGGCTGCGAGGATCAGGCGCGTTCGGCGAGCCCCAGGGACGCCCGGTATCGGGTGTCTTTTGCTTTGCGCCTAAACAGGAGGACACATCATGTGGAGAACCGCCGCTGTCATGCTCGTCTGCACCAGCCTCCTCCTCGCCTTGCCGCTCGACCGCGGTGGCGCCCAGACCCAGCTCGAAGACCGCCTGGTGCTCATGACGCCGATTCCGCGCGAGGTAGCCGAACCCGTTGCGGATCGCTTCGCGGAGCATGCACGCCAGCGGTATGGAACGGCGCTGCGGCCGACGCTCGTGTCCATGGGCGGGCCGCTGATGTTCGCCCGCGTGCTCGAATGGCGCGGCCGGCCGGAGGCCGATCTGCTCTGGGCCAGCGAGGCCGAGGTACTCGATGATCTGGCCGGTCGGCGACTGATCGTTCCGCTCGACCTGCCCGAGAGCCTGCTGAGAGAAGTCCCGACGACCCTTGGTGACCCGCGGCCGATTCCGTTGCGCGATGCCAAGGGACATTGGGTCGGGACCGCGCTGACCGCCGCCGGCATCGTCTACCATCCCCGGTTGTTGCGCCGTCTGGGCGCCGAACCGCCGCGCGATTGGGACGACCTGATCGATTGCCGCTTCAAGGGACAGGTCGTGCAGACGACGCCGGACCGATCCGCCACCAACCACAGCTCGCTGGAGGTCGTCCTGCAGCTGAACGGCTGGCAACGCGGGTGGGAGTGGGCCCAGCGGCTGGGCGCCGGCACCGGTCTCTACGTCACCCGCAGCCGGGACGTGCCCACATTCGTCGCACGGGGCGAGTTTGCGGTCGGCTTCGCCGTACTAAGCTACATGGCGTTCCAGGAAGTGCTGGCCGGCCACGATCTCCGGTTCGTCAGCCCACCGTACGCCTGGATCTCGCCGGCGCCGAGCGCCATCCTGACCGGCGCGCGCGCGCCACGGGCGGCGCGGGCCTTCCTCCAGTACCTGCTGAGCGACGAAGGCCAGCGTATCATGACGAGCCACGGCCTCTTTCCCATCCTGCCGAAATTCAAGATGGAAGGACCTCCGGGCTCTGTGGCCGCGCAGGCCGCCACCTTCAGCGGCATGCGCTCCTTCTTCGACAGACCCGTAAAGACGATCTACGACGACGACCTGGCACAGAAACGCTACGCGGAGGTGAATGACCTCTACCGGAAGCTCATCACCGAGCGACAGTCCCAACTGGCGCGGATGCATTGTCCATAGGCAGTGCGCAGTCTGGACACATCGCAGGGCTCGGCTATAATAGTCGCGTCACGATTCGCGCGGGCCGTTAGCTCAACTGGCAGAGCAGCTGACTCTTAATCAGCAGGTTCGGGGTTCGATCCCCCGACGGCCCCCCAGAGAAAGTGCAGACGGGACGCAGATTTCTGCTCGCGGCGTGTTTCGCTTCTCGCACTCAAATAGCCGCTGCATCAGAAGTTCGTGACCTGACCATCCTTAATGACGACCGGCGAGAACTCCCCGGAGATCTTGATCAAGTACTTTCCCGCCGCGAGGCCGACCTTCTCCGGGCCGCTGCCATCGACGACGATCACCACCTTGTTCTCGTCGTAGACCTGCCACATCCCCTCCGCCGAGACGACGTTCAGCACGCCGGCATGGATTCGAGTATCCTTGCCGCGCTCGATTGGGACGCCTCGGATCCGCCACAGCCGAGCCATGTCTGACCCCCCTTTGTTGATGACGACGTCGTAGGGACCGGGCGCGAGTGTGAACGCCTTCCCGTACTTCTGGCCCGCGCTCGGGCTCTTGGCGCCCGCCCGGTAGACGTACACGACGAACTCGGTTCCCTTTGGCAGCGTGACGACGAGACGGCCGGTCGCTCCTTTCAGCAACCTATTGGGCGTGATCGTCCACGGTCCGTCGCCGGCCGCAACGACACCTGTGAGGAACGAGAGCGCGACCACCATCAACCCAGCCACTTTTCTCATCGAAGGACTCCTTTCAAGGTAGGTACGGTCTCCACGTCTCCACTTCGAACGCGGCTCACGTGGCGCGCATGACACTAACGGTGTCGGGGTCGGCCAACTCTACTGTCGCATCCTGCTCGTAGTCGACCCCCGCAATGCTGGCGAAGAGCACGATGTGCGGGTCGGAGACCGAAAACTCGCTTGCGCACCTTGTCACAGAAACACGCGATCCAATCGCCCCAAGATCTTCACGGATCACCTCCCGACACGCAGACAGCGTGATCGTGGAGGTGTGTGCGATGTCGGGCCACACCACGGTGCTGCCGAGCAGAGCAATCAGAAGTGCTATCGCCCATCGCCGCATGACCCCAACCCCTCCTTTGCGAGCGTTCTGTTGGAACCCTCAAGACACCTCGGGCGGATGACGCTGGTGCCAGTCCGTTTCGCGCTGAAAGATCATGCCAATCTGCAGCAGCGTCGCCTCGCTGAGCAGGTTGCCGGTAATCGCAAGGCCAAGCGGGAGACCGTGGCGGCCAAACCCCATCGGCACGCTCAGCGCCGGGACTCCGCACAGCGCGCCCAGCACGCCGTAGTTGCCGCGCCGGCGGCGCAGCGTCTTGAGATTCGTCTCCAGCGTGACCGCTTCGGTCATCAACGATGGAGATACGAGGGCATCGAACTTCTCGAAGACCCCCAAGACATCGCGCTTCATCTCGAGGCGCCGCTGCTCAGCGCGGATGTGGTCCGACGCTGTCAGCTTCATCGATGCGCGCAAGCCCCTCTTTTGCCCCGCGTCAACCAGTTTGCCGAGCTTCTTGCTCCGAATGAATTCGGCGTGTGCGGCCGCCATCTCACCATTCAGAAGCCTGCGGGCCGTCTTAGCGTACGGATGCGCGGGCAACTCCGCGCGGGTCACACGCATGCCGGCGCTTCTGAGGATCCGCACGGCTGCCTTGAACGCTCGCTCGAGTTCCGGCGCATGCGAGAAGTCGGCGGGGAGGATTCCCAACCGAAATGCCCTTCGTTCAATCCGGGGATTGAACGCGAACCCCGTTGACCGGTGGTCAACGGCCGTCGTCGTGGGGTCATGGCGGTCGGTGCCCGTGATCGCCTGCAATATCCAGCCGCAGTCTTCCGCGGTCCGCGCCATCGGCCCGATCTTGTCCATGCTCCACGCGAGCTCCATGGCGCCGTAGCGGCTGACCAACCCCCATGTCGGGCGCAGGCCCGTGATGCCGCAGAAGCCGGACGGCGTCACGATGCTGCCCCAGGTCTCGGACCCGAGCGCGTACGGCACGAGCCCGGCCGCCACCGCGCTGCCCGATCCCGACGATGACCCGCCGGCCCAATGCCTGACGTTCCACGGATTCAATCCCGGGCCGTCTGCGGACGCGCTTGCGTATTCGTAGCCTCCACCGCCCGCGAGTTCCACCATCGCAAGCTTGCCGGCGAGCACCGCGCCCGCGTCCCGCAGTTTCTGAATCACGGTGGCATCATGGGCGAACGTCTGGTGTCGATGAGCGGGGGACCCCCACCGGGTGGGAATGCCCTTGGTCGCGAGCAGATCCTTTGCGCCGTAGGGCACCCCCAGCAGCGGCCAGGTGTTGTCGCCTCTCCGCAGCCGTTGATCCGCGCGTCGTGCCTGCGCCACCGCGGTCGCGGCCGTCAGGGTGGCCAGCGCATTGTATCGAGGACCAAGGGTCTTTAGCCGATCGAGGAAGAGCCGTGTGAGCTCCACAGAGGAAATCTTCCGCTCCCGCAGCATTCTGCCGAGCTCCGTCGCGCTCTTGAAGCTGAGATCGGTGTCAGGCATGCTTTCTCTCCTCGCTCGCGCTCACGTCGTCAGGGGCCTTTCACCGTTGCTCGTCACCTCTTCCTGCACGTCGGGGCCATTCGTCCCCCGCGAGCGCTAGACAGTGAGAAGCGCGCTGGCATACAATGACTCGCAGTGATAGGAAGTTGGGCCACGCCGCGGGCGTAGCCGAACTGGTATAGGCGCCAGACTTAGGATCTGGTCGGCGCGAGCCGGTGGGGGTTCGAGTCCCTCCGCCCGCACCAACCCAAACATGGCAGAACCCGGCACCACAAGTTTCCGCACGGCGATCTTCCGAACCCCCGCAGGTCGGCCCGGAGGCTGCCGATGAAAGTGGAGTGGAGGCGAGAACCGCCCAGCCGCGCCGTTTTGGAGGTCGAGGTACCGGCTGAGGAGGTGGTGCGAGAAGTGCGTGAGGCCGCCTCACGCCTGGCCCGGCGTGTCCGCGTGCCGGGGTTTCGGCGTGGGAAGACGCCGCGGGCGATCCTGGAGCGTTACATTGGGCGGGATGAGGTGTATGGCGAAGCCGCCGAGGAGCTCGTCACGTCCGCGTACCGGCGTGCGGTGGCCGAGGCCGGCATGGTCCCTGTGGGCCGTCCTGAGTTTGACGTGCCACCGCTCGATGAGGCGCAGCCGCTGCGCTTCGTCGCACGCGTGGACGTGTCGCCCGAGGTTGATCCCGGCACGTATGACACTGTGCGGGTGCCGAAGCAGGCAATCGAGGTCTCTGACGCCAACGTCGACGCAACGATTGCTGAGTTGCGGCGCGGCCGCAGCCACCTCGCCTCGGTCCCGGACGCCAGCGCGGGCGCCGGAGACTTCGTGCTGATTCGCCCGACCGTCGCCGAGGGCGTCGACCGTTTTCAGGTCGGCCGCGAAGTCCTGGTCGAATTGGGCGCCGGTGGCTTTCCGCGTGAGGTCGAAGGCGCGCTGGAGGGTGCGAAGGCCGGAGAGGAGCGCACGATCGCGCTGGGCGAGTCGGGGCGGCTCGTCGCCACGGTCGTCGACGTCAGGCGCCGCGAGCTGCCGCCACTGGACGACGCGTTCGCGAAGACCGTGGGCAAGGTCGCCACCGTGGACGAGCTGCGTGCGCGGGTGCGTGATCAACTCTCGGCCGACGCCGCCAGGCGCGCGCAGGAGCAGTATGAGGAGCAGGTCCTCTCGACGGTGCTCGAGGGCGCCACCGTTGAGTTGCCGGCGAGCCTGGTCGATCACGAGATCGAGCACCTGATCGGTGATCTTGCCGACTCGCTGCAGCGACGCGGCTACTCGCTCGAGCGGTATCTCGAGAGCGCGCAAAAAGACCTGGCGGGGTTGCGCGATGAGATGCGTCCCCGCGCCGAGCGACGGCTCCGATCCCGCCTCGTACTCGACGAGATCGCGCGCCGTGAGGGATTGTTGCCCACGCAAGAGGAGATTGTCGTCGAAGAAGAGAAGGTGGCCGCTGAGTTGAAGCAGGACCTGGCCCGCGTCCGTGAGTGGCTTGCCGACGAAGGACGCCGTGAAGCCATGATCGCGATGCTCCGCCGGCGCAAGACAGCGGCGGCGCTGGTCGCCAAGGCCCAGGAAGGCTCTGGAGGCTAGAAATGCTGATCCCGATGGTCGTCGAGCAAACTGCACGGGGCGAGCGTGCCTATGACATCTACTCGCGCCTCCTCAAGGACAGGATCATCTTTCTGGGCGGCGAGATTGCCGATGACTCGGCGAACCTGATCATCGCCCAGATGCTCTACCTCGAGAGCGAGGATCCGGACAAGGACATCAACCTCTACGTGAACAGCCACGGCGGCGACCTGATCGCCTCGCTGGCCATCTACGACACCATGCAGTACGTCAGGCCGGACATCGCCACGATTTGCGTGGGGATGGCCGCGAGCGGCGGCGCCCTGGTGCTGGCCGGCGGGGCAAAGGGGAAGCGCTCGTCGCTGCCCTACTCGCGCATCATGATCCATCAGCCGTGGGGCGGGGCGCAGGGCATGACGACCGACATCGACATTCAAGCGCGCGAATTCCTCAAGTGGCGCGCGCAGATGAACCAGATCCTGGCCCGGCACAGTGGCCAGTCGCTCGAACGCATCGAGCGCGACACCGACCGCAACTACTGGATGGACCCCGAGACTGCGAAGGAGTATGGGATCATCGATCAGGTGATCCTGCCGCGGGAGCGGGTCAAGGCGAAGGGCGGATGATCGCGCGATGTTTCGATCCGGCGACGAGCGTGAGCCGATGAAGTGCTCTTTCTGCGCGAAGCCGCAGTCGCAGGTGCGCAAACTTGTCAAAGGGCCGGGCGTCTACATCTGCGACGAGTGCATCGAGCTGTGCAGCGAGATCGTCGAAGAGGATCTGGCGGGGGAAGACCTCCGGCCGCAGCAGGTCACCCCGAAGCCCAAAGAGATCTACGATACGCTGCGGCAGTATGTCGTCGGGCAGGATCGGGCCAAAAAGGCGCTCGCGGTCGCGGTCTACAACCACTACAAGCGCATCGGCAGCCGCCGTCCGTCCGAGGTCGAACTGCAGAAGTCCAACATCCTCCTCATCGGGCCGACGGGATGCGGCAAGACGCTGCTGGCGCAGACCCTCGCGAAGATCCTCGAGGTGCCGTTTGCGATCGCCGATGCGACGTCCCTCACCGAAGCCGGCTACGTCGGCGAAGACGTCGAGAACATCCTGTTGCGCCTGATTCAGTCGGCGGATTACGAGATCAAGAAGGCCGAGCGCGGCATCATCTACATCGACGAGGTCGACAAGATCGCCCGGAAGAGCGAAAACCCGTCGATCACCCGCGACGTGTCGGGTGAGGGCGTCCAGCAGGCTCTCCTGAAGATTCTTGAAGGGACGACGGCCAACGTCCCGCCCCAGGGAGGGCGCAAGCACCCGCACCAGGAGTTCATCCAGATCGACACCACCAACATCCTGTTCATCTGCGGGGGGGCCTTCGACGGGCTGGAGAAGATCATCGAGTCTAGAACCCGGCAGACGAGTATCGGGTTTGGGGCGATGATCGAGCCGCGCAGCAAGAAGCATCTGGCCGAGGTGCTTGGGCAAACGATGCCGCAGGATCTGCTGCGGTACGGGTTGATCCCCGAGTTCATCGGGCGGCTGCCCGTGATCGTCCCGCTCGATCCCCTCGACGAGGCCGATCTCGTCGCCGTGCTCGTCGAGCCCAAGAACGCGCTGGTGCGCCAGTATCAGAAGATCTTGGAGATGGACGGGGTTGAGCTGGACTTCACCGACGACGCGCTTCGGGCCATCGCCCGCGAAGCGATGACCCGCAACACGGGCGCGCGGGGCCTGCGGACGATCATCGAGGAGATCATGCTGGACATCATGTACGAGATTCCTTCCAGGGGGGACATCCGGCGGGTTCTGGTCACCGAGGAAGCGGTACTTCGCCGAACCGGGCCGCAATTGTGGACCTCGGCGGACCTCAAGGCTCAGGTCCTGGAGAAGCCGGCCTCCTGACGTACAGTCCCACCGAAGTTTCTAGGATCTCCTGACCCGGCCCCCTTTCGGGCTGTCCGTCCAGCACGACGGCAAGGCGGGTATCTAACTACCAGGGAACAGGCCCCGGCTCTCCATCGTTTACGAGATTAGGCCGGGCCGGGGAGGGATAAATGACTCCTGCCGGAGCCCGGACACCCAAGGAGGGCACGCGAGCCATGACCGAGGGCACGACCCAGATTCCCGACCGCCTGCCCCTGCTGCCCTTGAAGGGGACGGTGATCTTCCCCTACCAGGTCCAGGGACTCGGCGTCGGCCGCAAGAAATCGCTCCGGGCGCTGGATGCAGCACTGGAGGGGCACCGCTTCATCGTGCTGGCCGCCCAGAGGGACGACGAGATCGACGAACCGCAGGCGGCGGACATCCGTGAGATCGGCACGGTCTGCAAGATCCTCCAAGTTGGCAAGCAGCCCGACGGCGTACTGCAGGTGATCGTCGAGGGCGTCGTCCGCGCCAGCGTGGGCGCGTTCCTCCAGCAGGACCCGCATTTCGAGGTCGAGATCACGCCGCGTCCGGACCCGTCCGAAAGGACGGTCGAGCTCGAGGCGCTGATGCGGGGCATCGTCTCGCAATTCGAGCGGTTCGCGCGGTTCTCGCGCTCGATCCCGGCCGACCAGGTGCTGGCTGCCGCGCAGGTGGAAGAACCGGGGCGGCTGGCCGACCTCATCGCCCAGCACATCTCCCTCAAGCTGGACGAGCGCCAGGAGTTGCTGGAGGCGGACGCCAAGGCGCGCCTCGAGCGCCTGTCCGCCATTCTCAGCCGGGAGATTCATGTGCTCGAGCTGGAGCGCAAGATCCAGAGCCGCGTGCGCAAGCAGATGGAGAAGTCCCAGCGCGAGTACTTCCTCAAAGAGCAGATCAAGGCGATTCAGCAGGAGCTGGGGGAGACCGACGAGCGGCAGGCCGAGGTGTCCGAGTACCGCAAGAAGATCGAGTCGGCCAACCTCCCCGAGCATGTCAAGACGAAGGCCATGGAGGAGCTGTCGCGGCTGGAGAAGATGCCGCCCATGGTCGCCGAGGCCGTCGTCGTCCGCACCTATCTGGACTGGATCCTCTCGATCCCGTGGACCACGCGCACCGAAGACCGCCTGGACATCGACGAGGCCCGAAAGATTCTCGATGAGGATCACTACGGCCTGGAAAAGGCGAAGGACCGCGTCATCGAGTACCTGGCCGTCCGCAAACTCTCGCCGGAATCGCGTGGACCCATTCTCTGCTTTGTGGGCCCGCCCGGCGTGGGCAAGACCTCGGTGGGCAAGTCGATCGCCCGCGCACTGGGCCGCAAATTCGTGCGGATCTCGCTGGGCGGTGTGCGCGACGAGGCCGAGATCCGCGGGCATCGGCGCACGTACGTCGGCGCGCTTCCGGGCCGCATCGTACAGGGGATGAAGACCGCCGGCAGCCGCAACCCGGTGTTCATGCTCGACGAGATCGACAAGCTGGGCATGGACTTCCGTGGCGATCCGTCGGCCGCGCTGCTGGAGGCCCTCGACCCCGAGCAGAATCATGCCTTCAGCGACCACTATCTCGAGCTGGCGCTCGACCTGAGCGAGGTCGTCTTCATCACGACGGCCAATATCCTCGATACGGTTCCCCCGGCGCTGCGCGACCGCATGGAGGTCATCCGCTTCGCCGGCTACATCGAAGAGGAGAAGGTCAAGATCGCCGAGCACTTCCTCATCCCCAAGCAGCTGAAGGCGAACGGCCTGAAGCCCGAGCAGATCACGTTCACGGAAGAGGCGCTACGCCTGATTGCTCGCGAGTACACGCGCGAGGCGGGCGTGCGCAACCTGGAACGCGAGATCGGCACGATCTGCCGCAAGGTGGCCACGCAGGTGGCGCGCGGAGCGGCAAGCGGTGAGCGAATCACCCGCGGCAACCTCCACAAGTTCCTGGGCCCGCCGAAGTTCCGATTCGGGTCGGCCGAGAAAGAAGATGAGATCGGCGTCGCCACCGGGCTGGTCTACACGGAGATGGGCGGCGACGTGATCGGCGTCGAGGCGACCCTGATGCGGGGCGAGGGCAAGCTGTCGCTGACCGGGCAGTTGGGCGACGTCATGAAGGAGTCGGCCCAGGCTGCCCTGTCGTACGTGCGCTCGCGCGCCCGGCGTCTTGGCGCCGACGAGGAGTTCTACCAAAAGACCGATGTGCACATTCACGTGCCGGCCGGTGCCGTGCCGAAGGATGGTCCGTCGGCGGGCATTACCATGGCCACGGCCATGGCCTCGGCGGTGACAGGCCGGCCGGTCCGCCGCGACATCGCGATGACCGGAGAGATCACGCTGCGCGGCCGGGTGCTTCCCATCGGCGGCCTGAAGGAAAAGGTCCTGGCCGCCCACCGCGCGGGTCTGCGGACCGTGGTGCTGCCCAAGGAAAACGAGAAGGACCTGCCGGAGATCCCGGCCAACGTGCGCAGGCAGATGCGGCTGGTCCTCGTCGCGCATATGGACGAGGTCCTCAGAGAGGCGCTTCTGGCGCGGCGCGAGCAGGAAGTCCCGCCGCCGGCGCCGATCGCTGCCCCGACGCCGCCGTTCGTCCCGCCGCTGCCGCCGGTACAGCCGGAGCGGCGTCCACCGGAGCCGCCGCCGATCAGCTAGCGACGGTAGCCTCCATTTAAACATCGAAGGGGCACCCGGTGGTGCCCCTTCGCATTTCTCAGACAGGTGCCGCGTCCGCTACTTTGGCTGGAGTCCGAAGGCCTGGTAGTTGAGCGGAATATACTCGGCCTTCCACTGATCCGGCGTGTCGGCCTCTGCGAAGATGGCCGTGACCGGGCACACGGACTCGCACGCGCCGCAGTCGATGCATTCATCCGGATGGATGTAGAGCTGGGCCAGCAGTTTGTCCTTCGGAAAGTCATCGGGGGGGATGTGTGACACGTCGCCCCGAGGGATGACCTGTTTGTCCACTCCGGCTCCTGTCGAGGGGTCCGGCACGACGTACCCGCCGACTTCCTCCACGTATTCGTAGATGCAGTCGACCGGGCACACTTCAACGCAGGCCCGGTCTTTCACCCCAACACACGGCTCGGCGATGATGTATGTCATGTCTCTCCCCTGGCACACGATATTTCGGGTCTGGGAGCTACCAGAGCCACGATAGCATCCTGAAGCGCGGCGGAAAAGCCCATGGGCTCGCTGGGGCCGGGGCCGGGTCTGGGTGTTGACGGAGTACACAATTCTAAGCACAATCAACATGTACGACTAGAATGCCATCCTCGGGGGAGGCTATGGATCGCCTCGATACCACAGTTCCGCTCGCCGGGCTCTGGGGAAGACCGCCGGTGCGCGAGACGGTGAGCACAGCGGCGTACCGCCGTCTCAAAGAGGCCATTCTCCAGGGTCAGTTGCCGATGGGAACCCGCATAAATGAACTCGAACTCGCCCAGGCTTGGAGTGTGAGCCGCACTCCCATTCGGGACGCCCTGCGCCGCCTGGAAACCGAGGGTCTGGTCCAGGCGGAGCCAGGCCGAGGTGTGGTAGTACCGCAGGTGACCCTCGCGGACGTCGACGATCTCTACGAACTGAGGGAGGTACTGGAGGGCCGCGCGGCGCGGCGGGCGGCTGAACGTGCCACGCCGGAGTTTCACGCTCGCCTCAACGCTCTCATCAAAGCGTTCGGGGCAGCACTCAAGCAGGCGGACTTCGAGCGGCTGGTCGCAATCGATGCGGATATCCACGATGACATCGCGGCCATGTCGGAGAATGTCCGGCTCGCACGCTCTATCAAGGCGATCCGTGCGCAGGTCTATCAGGCTCGGCTTCGGAGCATGCGCGCGAAGGGGCGAGCAGCCAAGTCGTTCCGGGAGATGGCGAAGCTTACCGCGGCCATCCGGGCGCGCAACGGCCTGCGCGCGGAGATGGCGATGCGCGAGCATCTGACGAGCCTCAGGGCGGACTTGGCTGCCACTTTCCAGGCCGCGGACGTCTAGGATGACCTGTGCCGATTTCGTGTCGGCACTCTAGAGATACCGCTTGACGAAAAAGCGCGCGTAGAAGTCCGCCCAGTCAGCCCCCGGTGCCTCGGTCGGCTGCGCTTTGTTGGCAAGTACAAGGAAATCTACCAGTTCGCTCTTCCACACGGGATTGCCGGTAAGCCCTGCGAGATCATCCTGCAAGCGGCCTGCGTACCACAGCGGCCACTCCGGATCATGACCGTTAGTATGCCTGTAGGCTTGATGGTGGGCTTCCCCAGTCTCGCGGAAGAGACCGGCCAGTTGCGGGACGAGCGCGGTGCCTGGCATGGTTTCTTCACCTCCCGCTACTCTGTCTTCGTTTCTCGGGGGTCGTTACGGATCCCGTGCACGGAAGAGGCTGGGGTCACGTGGATTCCGGGCGTGACGACCTGCTACTCTACCAGACCTTGACATGGCCCGCACCGCGGCCGGTATAATGCGCCTATAGGCAAGGACGGGGAGGAGTAGGCCGGCAGCGCCCCGAGCGAGGAAGGCCCACCGAGTGCAAGGCCTTCCGGGAACGAGCCGGCTGAACGTCGCCCCCGAGCCGCAGCTCGAACGCGCAGTAGGGCTGCCGGGACTCGCCCGAGATCGCGAGAACGAGCACCGGTCGGCATGAAGGCCAAGGCCGATCGGGAACAAGGTGGTACCGCGGAGCGCCGCTTCGCCCTTGAGGCAGCGGCGTTTGTGTTTTTCTGGGAGGGAAGGTCATGGCAAAGAAACCGCGGACCAAGGCGAGGGAAACGGCCACAGACGAGCAGGCCGCGCCCTACAATCCACTAGAAGTGGAGCCCCGCCGCTATCAGGAGTGGCTGAATCGGCGCTACTTCCACGCGTCGGTCGATCCGGCGCGCCGGCCGTTCGCCATCATGATGCCGCTGCCCAACATTACGGGCAGCCTGCACATGGGCCACGCGCTCAACCATACCGTGCAGGACCTGCTGACGCGCTGGCGCCGCATGCAGGGGCGCAAC
>JBQTJP010000084.1:0-4063 GCA_052386995.1 Armatimonadota bacterium | reverse complement strand
AAAGGCGAGGTGTACGAGCTCGGCATGGGTGGCAAGCGGCAGACCGTCGCGACACTCCCTTCGGGCGGGCTGGATGGACTGGAAGTCTTGTCGGGAGGTGCCTTCCTCGTTTCAAGCTGGGCGGCTTCAGCAGTGTATCGTGTTGCCCGCGATGGGATGGCCAGGCCGGTCGTCGAGAATGTCAAGGCCCCGGCCGACATCGGCTATGACCGCAGGCGCAACCGGGTGCTGATCCCGCTCTTCATGGACAACAAGGTTGTCATTCAGGCGCTGAAGTAGCGGGCGCCGACGCCACGCCCAGAAGCGCCGACGCCACGATCGGTACCGCGGGAAAGTGGAGGATATAGTCGATACACGCGTGCAGGCCCAGGGCTGCAATGGACGCCGCACCCAGGGCGGTCACCGTATCCGGGCGTGGATTGGCCCACAGGCGAGCGAACCCCCACAGGAAGAGACCGACCAGCAGCGCAAGACCGGGCACACCCTCCTCGGCACCCTGTTGAAGAAATCCGTTGTGGGCCCACCGCGCATCTGCATCGGACCGGGCGATCGGGCTCACGACCGGGAAGCGCCCCGGCCCCACACCCATAACAGGGCGCTCGCGCATCATCGCCAGCGCGTCATGCCACAGCGAGGGACGACGCTCGGAGAGCCCACCGGCAACAGTGCGGTTAACCAGTCCAGACGCGCCAGCACCTCGGTAGGTGGCGCCCAAGGCGATCGTAAACGCCAGCATGAACATGAGCAGGCCGGCCAGCGCGACTGTGAGCAGGCGCGTGAAACCTGCCCTTGACAGCGGAAGGGCAGCGAACGGCACCACGAGCAGGAGATTCGCTGCCTGCGAGTCGGTGAGAACCGTAACGATCACGAGCACCAGGGCCGCCGTGAAGGCGAGTACCCGCACCTCCCGGCGACGCGATGCCGCGGCAAGCACGAGCGCGGCTATGGTCATCTGAAGGTAGAGCGCGGCGCTGCTGTTGGCATAGCCGAGGGGACCGGTCAGTGGACCGCGGCCCGGCAGGTCCTCGCGAAACTGCCAGACCAGCCATCCGGCGACGACCACCAGAGCCGCTGGAATCAACGCGCGGCGTTTCATCGCCACGCCCCGACCCGCCAGGAATGCTCCCGCGCAGGCCAGCAGGAGACCTGCTACCGGTGCGGGCGATCCACCCGACAGGGATGCGCTGACATAGACCCAGCCGATCGCGACCGCGAACAGCAGCAGCCCGACCAGGTCCAGAAGCATTTTCGTGGGTTCTGCCGTCGGACGCACGCTTCCTTCCAACCCCCTCTTGGGAACACAAATGTGCGAAAATGAGGCCGCCAAGGAGGACGAGCATGCGCGTTGCGGGCACAAAGGGCATCTACGAAGACCTCGGGGTGAAACCCATCATCAACGCCATGGGGATCATGACTATGCTCGGGGGATCGACGATCGGCCCCCGGGTGCGGGCGGCGATGGAGGAGGCCAATGAGTCGTTCGTCGACATGGCCGATCTCCTCGATAAGTCCGGCCGGGCCATCGCGGGTCTGCTCGGCAGCGAGGCCGCCCTCGTCACCTCCGGCGCCTTTGCCGCGCTGGTGCTGGGCGCCGCGGGGATCATGACCGGCAAGGACCACGAGCGGATCGCCCGCCTGCCGGATGTGAGCGGGATGAAGAACGAGTTCCTCATCCAGGCCTCGGTACGCTACCACTACGATCGTGCGCCCAGCGTGGCCGGCGGAAGACTCGTGGAGGTAGGCGATCAGCGCGGCACTACCGCCGACCAGCTTCGCGCGGGGATTGGAGCCCGCACGGCCGCCATCCTGCACGCGGCGCGGAGTGATGACACGGCGGGTGTGCTTCCGACCGCCGATGTGATCCGCATCGCGAAGGAGAAGCACGTGCCGGTGCTGCTCGACGCCGCGGCCGAGGTCCACCCCCTCCAGCGCATGAAGTGGCTGGCGTCTGAGTGCGGGGCCGAATTGGTCTGCTTCGGTGCCAAGTACGTCGGCGCGATGAACTCGGCCGGCATTCTCTGCGGCACTCGAGAGCGCATAGAGGCGGCGGTGCTGAACAACTTCATCGCTTATGAGACCTACGACAACCGCGCGCTGGGCAGGGGATTCAAGATCGACCGGCAAGAGATCGCGGGCACGGTCGTCGCCCTGCGGGAGTGGCTGGCGATGGATCACACAGCGCGGCTCGCAGCCCAGGAGCGGAGCATTCAGGGCATTGCCGCGGCGCTGGCGGGGTTGCCACACGTGAGGGCCGAGCGCATGTCGTACCGCGCCTGGCTGGTGCTGCGCGTGACCTTCGAGAAGGGCTCGGGGAAGACCGCGGCCGCGGTGGAAAAGGCGCTGAGAGAGGGCGACCCCAGCATCCGCGTGCGTCTGGAGGGGGACGAATTCTGGGTGTCCGTTCACACCCTCAAAGAGGGCGAGGCGGCGATCGTCGCCCAGCGCCTGCGTCAGGTGATCGCGGGTTGAGCGTCCTCGGCGAGGGCGAACTCCACGGCCGCGTCGGGGGACATTAACCGGCCCTCCGCCCACGCCGCTCTGAATGCCGCTTCGCCGAGGCCGGCCGACGCCGCCGCGACCTGGCGGTCGTACTCGCTCCTCAGAAGCGCGGGTATAGACGCTCCAATCGCCTCGCGCATGCCCTCCGCCGCGCCAAAGAGCGTGGCTGCCCGTGCGAATTGTCCCAGCGCGGCCGCTACGCACCCCAGCGCTGCGAGACAGGTCGCGATCCCCCGCTTGTCGCCCAGATCGTTCCTCACGGCCAGCGCCTCTCGATAGAGGGTGCCGGCGCGCCCAAATTCGCTCATCGCCGAGGCAATGGTCCCCAGGTTGAGTTGCGAGTAAGCGGTGAACGATTTGTCGCCAAGCTGCCGGAAGATCCCGAGCGCTTCCTCAAGCAGCGCCGCTGCACGCTCGAGATCACCCTGGTCGCGCGCGACCAGTCCAAGATTGAGCGTGGCAATAGCAATTGACCACTGGTGGCCCATCGCCCGCGACTGGGCCAGGCTCTCTTCGAGCAGCGCCGTGGACCTTGCGTAATCGCGCTCCTCGCGCGCGACGAGGGCGAGAATTGTCTTGGCCCAAGCTGCTCCCCAGTTGTCACCCAATTCCCGGGACAGGCTCAGGCTTTCATCACCTAACGCTTCGGCCTGCTTGTAGTCCTGAAGACTGCACGCGTAGATGCCAAGGATCACCAGGCACGAGGCGGTCCCGCGCTTGTCCCCTAGCTGTCGCGACAAGTCCAATGCCCGGGTAGCGAGCGCCGATGCCTGATGGCCGTCCGCCTGGCGTATCGCCAGGCTTCCCGCTGCGTTGAGCGCCTTCACATGCGCCTCCGTAGAGGACTCACCGGCGCGCGATAGGATCTCCTTCAACCACTGACGGCCCTCGCTCCAGTACCCGCGCACCTCCCAAAACCACCACAGGGCCCCCGCGAGCCGCAGCCCTGACTCGACGCCACCGGGATCGGTTCTGCTCCATTCCAGCGCTGCTCGGAAGTTGTCGTGCTCGGCCTCCAGTCGATCCAGCCAGACTTTTTGGTCGGGCCCGAGCAACCGGGGTTCTGCCTGCTCCGCAAGTTGCAAGAAAAAGTTGCGATGCCGGCCCCGGACGGCTTCGGTCTCCCCCGACTCGACAACCCGGTTGAGCGCGTACTGCCGCACGGTCTCCAGCAGCTGATAGCGTACGTCACCGGCTGTCGTGTCCTCCGTGATGACGAGTGACTTGTCCACCAGATGCGCCAACAGATCTAACACCGCGGCTTCTTCCAGACCTTCCCCCGCGCAGATCCGTTCCGCGGCCTCGAGGGAGAAACTCCCCGCGAACACCGCCAGCCTTCGGAAGAGCGCGCGTTCGTCTTCGGGCAGCAGGTCATAACTCCAGTCCATCGCGGCGCGGAGTGTCTGGTGATGCGGGAGGCCGGTCCGCGTGCCGCCCGTGAGCAGCCGGAAGCGGTCTTCCAGCCGGCTTGTGATTTGTTCAACCGAGAGCACCTTCACACGCGCCGCGGCCAGCTCGATCGCAAGCGGAATGCCGTCGAGCCGGCGGCAGAGCTCGGCGATCG
>JBQTJP010000083.1:0-3249 GCA_052386995.1 Armatimonadota bacterium | reverse complement strand
GGACATGGCGCTGCTCGACATCCGATTCCACCGGGTGGGCTTCGCGTTGCTGGCCGTCGGCCTCCTGTTGGCGCCGGCGATACTCGGCCAGTATCTCTTCCTGCTGAATACGATCGGCGTCTTCGCGGTCGGCGCGATCGGCATCTCCCTGCTCACGGGCTTCGCCGGGCAGATCTCGCTCGGCCATGCGGCCTTCATGGCGATAGGTGCGTACACGTCGTGGTACGTCACGGCGCGGCTCGGGCTGCCGTTTCTGATTGCGCTTCCCCTGGCGGGCATTATCGCGGCGTGCTTTGGCGCGTTGGTCGGCATTCCGTCGCTGCGCATCAAGGGGCTGTACCTGGCGATTGCCACCCTGGCATTCCAGTTCATCACCCAATTCGTCATCATCCACACCGCCGGGGGTATGGCCGGCAATGTCGTGCCCCCGGCGACGCTCGGGTCGCTGCACATCCGGACCGGCACGCAATTCTACTACCTTCTCCTCCCCATCTGGGTACTCGGCGGCGTCTTCGCGGCAAACCTTGTCCGCGGTCGCGTCGGGCTGGCCCTCATGGCGGTGCGCGACCGGGACTATGCCGCTCAAGTCCTTGGGGTGAACCTACTCTACTACAAACTGCTCGCCTTCGCCCTGGCCGCGTTCTATGGCGGCATATCCGGTAGCCTGTTTGCCCACTATAACAACGTCATTGGCGCCGAACACTTCGACATCTTGCTGTCGATCGACTACATTGCCATGATCGTCATCGGCGGCCTGACGAGCGTCTGGGGACCGCATCTTGGGGCGGCCTTCGTCACGCTGTTAGGTCAGACCCTGCGCTTCGCCGCGCCGGCTCTCGTGAAGTACGTTCCGGCCCTCAGCCAGGCCGCCACGCCGCTAAGGGAGATCGTCTTCGGAGCGCTGCTGATTGGACTCCTGATCTGGGAGCCGGGTGGTCTAGCGATGCTGTTCAGGAAGTTCAAGCGTCACCTGGATCTCTGGCCGTTCCCGCATTGAACCCTGCACACCTTGGCCGCACTTCCCGACAAAGAAATTAGGAGGCCTTGACACTCGCAAGGAGCACCTGAGATACTGATCTTGGGAGTGTATCTAATGTCCATACGAAAGGTAAGTACAAAGGAGGCCACCCGAAGTCTCAGTCGCCTCCTTCGCGATGTCAAGGAAGGTGGTGAGGTGGTGATCACAGCCCGGGGGCGCCCGGTCGCCGTCCTGGCCCCCTACGAGTCCTACCGGCGACAGGTCGTCTCCAGGCTCTTGCGCAATGCTACCAGGCTTCAGGGACTCACGCTCAAAGACACGTACATGCCGTCCCGCCGCGAGTTGGAGGACCGAGGTGGCCGACCGCGTCGTTCTTGATGCATCGGCTCTCGTCGCAGCCCTCTTACCCGACGAGCCGCTGCACGGTGCCGCACGGGCGTGGCTGGAACGCTTCGCGTCCGGTGAAGTCCGAATTGTGGCTCCTACCCTGCTGCCATATGAGCTCGCGAATAGTCTGCTGACCGCGGAGCGCGGCACGTCACGGCTTCCACCAGACGACGTCGATGCTATTCTGCGCGACATCGACAACCTCGGGCTCGAACTGCTCCCGGTGGCTCCTGCGGTCGCCGTTGCGGCCGCGCGACGTTACCGGTGCTCGGCGTACGACGCGAGCTACCTTGGGCTCGCGGACGCGGAGGAGATCGACGTCATCACGGCCGACGGTCGACTGTTGAAGACGGTGGGAGCGCGCTGCCGGAGACTCCGGTGGGTTGGTGCAGATCGCTGATTGCGAAGCGGAGGCCTGACCGGCTGACTACGCCTATGCCAGCCAGCGCTTGCGGCGCTTGTAGGATTTGACCTCCGTGAACCGTCGCCGGCCCGTTTTGCTCATCCCCAGGTAGAATTCTTTGACGTCGGCGTCGTCGCGGAGGCGCTCGGCCGGGCCGTCGAGGACGATCTTGCCATTCTCCATGACATACCCGAACGACGCCAGCTGCAGGGCCATCTTGGCGTTCTGCTCCACCAGGAAGATCGTGATCTTCTCGTCGGCATTGAGGCGCTGCACCAGCCCGAAAATCTCGTGCGCCACGATGGGCGCGAGCCCGAGGCTGGGCTCATCCAGCAGCAGCAGCGTCGGCCGGGCCATCATCGCGCACCCGATCGCCAGCATCTGCTGCTCGCCGCCCGAGAGATACCCGGATCGCACCCGGCGCCGCTCTTTGAGGCGCGGAAAGTACGAGTAGACCCGGTCCATGTGCTCGCGCCTGCCGTTGGGATGCAGCGCGGCGCCGACGAGCAGGTTCTCCTCGGCCGTGAGCTCTTCGAAGAGGCGGCGGCCCTCACGCACCATGACGATGCCACGGCGGGCCGTGTCCTCCGGCAGCTGGTTCTCGATGCGCCGGCCGTCGAACTCGACCGACCCGCGCGTGACCTCACCCCGCTCCAGACGAATCAACCCGGAGATGGCCTTGAGGGTGGTCGTCTTGCCCGCGCCGTTGGCGCCGATCAGTGCGGTAATGCTGCCGCGCGGAACAGAAACGGAGACGCCCTTGAGCACCAGGATCGTTCCCCAGAAGACGACCTCGATGTTGTTGACCGTGAGCACGCCGCCCGTGCCTTGACTCGGAATGTGTTAAAGGGAGCCCTGCCGCCAGACGCACAAGGCTCCCCCCCTAAACGCGAACCCGGAGTTAGTATCCCAGCCAGTCCTTTCGCCGCTCGACCGTCACCTGCTCCACGACGCCGATACGACCGTTCTTCACCACGACGATCCGCGTCGCCGTCGACGGCCGGTGGTCCGTCCGGGTCACCGTGACGGGCGGTGCCAGTCCTTCCGGATCCCAGTCCTTGAGGAGCTCCAGGGCCGAGCGCACGTTGGGTCCGACGAAGCCGCCGAGGTTGGCGTAGGAATTCCAACCATCCACGATGTGCTCCAGACCGCGCTTGAGCATGAAGACGTTCAGCCAGCCGCGGACGTAGGAGGCGATGAACGGCGTCTGCGTGGTGCCCCAATCGAACTTCGGCACGTCTTTGCCCTGGAACCGCCGGTAGGCATCGAAGAGCGTGCGCATGCCGGGGACCTGCTCGCCGTAGTAGGCATGGGGCGTGCTTCCGTAGACGCCCTCGGCCGATGCTCCAATGAGCTTGATCATGTTCTCGTCGTAGCCCCAGACGTTGACGAACCACCGCGTGGTGAGTCCGGCCTGCTTCGCGTCCCGCACGGTCACCGACGCCGAGTTGGTCGTGCCGCCGATCCACGCGAATTCCAC
>JBQTJP010000082.1:0-3837 GCA_052386995.1 Armatimonadota bacterium | reverse complement strand
CGCCTTGGGGCGCGGCCGGCGCGCATCCTGGTGATCGACGACACCTTCGCCAACAACGGCATGCTCGAACGGCGCCTCGAAGCGTTGGGAGCCAACGTCACCCTCGGCAGGGGAGTCCCGACGATGGCGACGGTGCGTACCCACAATCCGGACGTGATCCTCCTCGGCGCGATCCCCGACGCCGGCCAGCCCAGCATCCTGGAAGAGCTGCAGAAAGACCCCCGGACCCACGCGATCCCAATCTTTGTGCTCGGCGCGCCCGATGACATCGCACAGCGCATTCGGGTGCTGGAGGAGGGCGCCCAGGACTTCGTCGCCAAGCCGGTCAGCATCGAGGAGCTGATCGCGCGGATCCGGGTCGCGCTGCGGATCAAACAGCGTGAGGACGCCCTGCGGCGGCGGCTGAGTTTCCTGGAGCAACTCTCCAGGTCTGATCCCCTGACCAGTCTCCTGAACCGGCGGGCTTTCGAAGAGCGGCTCTACGTCGAAATGGAGCGGGCGAAAACCGGCGGCAGCCCGCTCTCGTGCGTGATGTGTGACATCGACTGGTTCAAAGACATCAACGATCGCTACGGCCATCAGGTCGGGGATGACGTGCTGCAGCAAGTGGCGCGGACCCTGCTCTATCTCAAGCGCACGCAGGACGCTGTCTGCCGCTACGGCGGCGAGGAGTTTGTCTGGCTCATGCCCGGCGCAGACCGGGCGGCCACGAAAGACCTGGCGGAATCGTTGCGCACCACGATCGCGGATGCGGAGATCCCGACCGGAACCGCCTCGTTCCGCATCACCATCAGCATCGGCGCGTCGACGTACGCCCTCGAAGACTACGGGATCGTGCCGGCGGGCCTCCTGGTCGAGCAGGCGGACCGCGCCCTCCTCCAGGCCAAAGAGCAGGGCAAGAACCGCGTCATCTTCCGCGAGCCGCTGCTGTTCGAGGACATGGAGAAGTTAGAGCCTCACTGAATCGTCAGGCGCTCCAGATCGCGAGGGTAATACGTCAACATCTCCATCCCGTCATCGGTCACCACGACCGTATCGGAATGTCGAAAGCCCGCAAAGTCAGGGATGTAGATACCCGGCTCCACCGTGAAGACCATGCCTGGGCGCATGATCGTGCCGTCACCGATGTCGAAGAAGGGCGCCTCGTGAATGCCGATGCCCATCGCGTGTCCCACATGATGGCGCCAGTGGGCCATCAGGTTGTGCTTCTTGAAGAAGGCCCGCACGGCGCGGTCGACGTCCGAGCACGGCCGGCCGGGGCGAATGGCGTCAAAGGCGGTCCGCTGCGCGTCGAGCATGAACCCGAAGTAGCGGCGCTGCCGGGCATCCGGCGCGCCCACGATCATCGTGCGCTCGAGCTCGCTGAAGTAGCCGCCTACGGCCGCGGACGCCCCGGTCACCAGGACATCGCCCGACTGGATGCGGGCATTCGTCGTGATCGCATGCGCAATCGCCGACTGCTTGCCGACCTGTCCTCGATATCCGGCGCGCGCGCCCGGCGACGTCCATGACAGCGGCCGGTACTCCGGTCCCAGCGCTCTGATCATCGCGCCGGTGGCGTCATACGACGCGCGCATCGCGACCTCACTCTCGATCACGCCGGGCTTCGTGTATTCTTGCAGGAGCGCGTGCGCCAGGTTGCCCCACCGGGCGCTCTCGCGGATCAACTCGATCTCCTCCGCGGACTTGACCATCATCATGTCCTCGACCAGATCCCGCACGACTCTGATCGAGGCCTTCGGGAGGGCTTCGGAAAGACGCGGACCGCGATAGCCCATCACGCCGGGGTAGCCGTCGCCGTCGACCCCCAGGCGCGCCCGCTCCAGCCTCAGGCCGGCGAGGACCTCGGCGAATCGCGCCATCGGGTGCTTCTCGGTCGGATATTCAGGATAGACCGCGACCCGATTCACCACGGCGTGGCCCGTGGCGTGCTCTCCTTCGAGGCGCGGAACAAACAGCATCGTGGTCTCGCCGGTGACGGTGAGCGCGATGGGCCGCTCGGTGGCGATGAACGCGAACCCGGTCAGATAGAAGATCTGCGCCGGGCTGAACAACACCAGCGCATCGAGTTCCCGCCGGCGCGCCTCTTCGCGCGCGCGCCCGATGCGTCGCAGGTGCTCCTCGCGGCTGATGACCAGTCGCATGCAATCCCTCCCAACACTCTGGTGCGAAATGGGCCGCGCTGGTGCAGGCAATCCAGTTCGGCCGCCGGGCAGAGGATTCCTCGCCTCAGGCGGAGGGCAGGAGACCCGGTCCGCAGCGTTGAACGGGCCTGCTTGTCCACGCGTATCTCACTCAGGAGGAAGAGACATGCCGACCGGAAGGATCACCAGGAGACAGGCCCTCAAAACGGCAGGCGCACTGGTCGGCGCAGGAGTCGTCGGCGGGCTCGCAGGCGTCCTGCCCACCGCCCCGTCGCCGTTGAGCGTCGCGTTCGCGGCGCCCGCCACTCCTTTGCGCCTCGGGTTTCAAGTCCACAGGACCGGCATCGGGGCCGTCTACGGCAAATGGTATGAGCGGACCGCCGCGGCGGCGGTCAAGCTCATCAACGAGCAGGGCGGCGTGGGTGGACGCTCCATCGAGCTCGTCACCGAAGACGACGGCACCGATCCCAAGCGCGGCGTCGAGGTCGTGGAGAAGCTCGCCCAGCAGCACAAAGTGGACCTCATCTTCGGCACGCTGTTCAGCAACGTCGTCATCGCGGCGGCGCCCCGGGCCGGCGAGCTCAAGATCCCCTACTTCGTCGTCAGCGAAGGCTATCACGTGGCGTCGGGCAAGATGAATCGATACACCTTCCAACCGGGGATCACCGACGTGCGCGCGCAGGTCACGGCACTCGCGCCGTGGATCACCAAGAACCTCGGTAAGAAGGTCACGATGGTCTTTCCGGACTACGCGTTCGGCTACGATCACCGGGACTTCTTCAGCGCCGCCCTCACCAAACTCGGCGGCAGCGTCCAGGCGCTGGTGCCGATCCCGCCGACGGAGTCGTCGTTCACCAAATACTTCCCGAAGATCCCTCGAAACACCGACGTGGTCTATCACGTGATGGTCGGACCGGGCGTCCTCACCTTTGTCAAAGAGCTGGGCGAGCACTTCGGCGCGCGCAAGCCGAAGCTGTTCGGCTTCATCGACTCACTCGAAGGAGTCGACATCGCCAGCCCAGGGCTCGAATACCTCGAAGGCTCGTATATCTGGGAGGCGTTTCCGCGATACGCCGGAGGCTACAACACCCCGCATGAGCAGATGTACCGGCAGCGCGTCGGGGTCAACGCGAACGGCGCGAGCCTCCAGGATCCAAGGGATGTCTCGACGTACTCCCACATGTTTGGCATCTGGGAAACGCTGTTCGTCATCAAGGAAGTCGTGGAAAAGAGCGGGTACAAGACGGCGCAGGATTACAGAGGGCTGATCGAGACGCTGGAAAAGATCGAGAGGTTCAGTGAGGGCCCCGGGCACCCGCAGGGACCAAAGCGGTTCGTGGGCCGCCTCCATCAGGCATTCGGGCAGCAGTTCGTCTCTCAAGTCTCGGGGAAGAAGCTGAAGGTCGTCTTCAAGACCAGGATCGAAGACGGCATGTACGCGCCGGAGGGCGATTACACCAAACAGCCCTTATAGCGGCGGGCGATCTGGATCCACTGTCGTTGACCGTCGAACGCCAAGTCATCCGACGCGCGCGCTTGTTCGCGGCGGCCGGCGCGGCCGTCATGCTGTGCAGCGTATCAGGGTGCGCGCGGCGCGACGCAACACCGCCGCAGCCTCCGCGGCCTCGATCGACGGCCACCGTCGCCATCCGTGATCCAGTTCCCGGCGCGGTCATCGCAGGGCCGAAAGTCC
>JBQTJP010000081.1:0-19187 GCA_052386995.1 Armatimonadota bacterium | reverse complement strand
GATATCGATCACCCGGTGAGCCCAGGGTCGATCATCTTCGTGCCGGCCGGCGTCGCACACCGTTTTTACGGCAACAAAGAGCTGCTGACCCTCGCCTACGTTCAGGTTCCCGCGGCGTAGAGCGCTGTGAGCCGGCCCGCTGCCCTTCGTTGCCTGCACTGCGGGACGCGCGCCGCCGCATGGCCGCCGCCTCCGGCATGCCCGGCCTGCCGGACGCCCGAGTTTGCTTCAAATCTGGTCTGCGAGTACGCCGGAACCGGGGCAGGGTCGTCGGGGGCCGGGATTGTCAGCCCGGGCGAGATGCGCCGGCTTACCGGCCTCCCCGGCGGTATCTGGCGCTTTGCGCCGCTGCTCCCTGACGCCGGCGTCCCTGTGAGCCTCGGGGAGGGCAGCACGCCGCTGGTACGGCTGTCGCGGCTGGAGGGCGAAGTGGGCCTCGCGCAGTTGTCGTTGAAGGACGAATCGCAGAATCCGACGTGGTCGTTCAAGGATAGGTTGTGCAGCGTGGCGGTTAGCGTCGCGGCCGCGCACGGCGCGCCGGGCATCGTCGCGGCCTCCACCGGCAATCACGGCGCGTCCACCGCGGCCTATGCCGCCCGCGCCGGGCTGCCGTGTGTCATCTTCGCCACGCCAACGGCGCCCCCGAGGATTCTCACGCTGATGCAGGCGTACGGCGCCATGGTGGTGAAGGTGCCGACCTCGGAGGACCGCTGGCGCATGGTCGGCGCATGCGTGGAGCGCTGGGGCTGGTTTTCGACCACGAACAGTATCCTGCCGCCCGTGGGCAGCACGCCGTACGGCCTGGAAGGCTACAAGACCATCGCCTATGAGGTGGTGGCGGCGCTGGACTGGGAGCCCCCTGATGTGTTCATCATCCCGGTATCCAACGGCGACGGCCTGATCGGCATCTGGCGCGGCTTCCAGGACCTAATGGCCTGTAGTGCGATCGCTCGCCTCCCGCGCCTCATCGCCGCGGAGCCGTATCCCGCCTACAGCGAGGCGCTGCTCGTCTCAGCCCACCGGTTGATCACGGTGCCAAGGCGGGAGAGCATCGCCTTCAATGTCGGGACCGCTGCGCCCACCTACCAGGGCATCGCGGCACTGCGCGAGAGCGGCGGAGACGCCGCGGTGGTCGAGGATGACGCGGCGCTTGCGATGCAGCGCCGTCTCGCAGCGACCGAAGGCCTCTACGCGGAAGTCTCGTCGGTCATCAGCGTGGCCGCGGCCGCCGACCTCGCCGCGGCGCGCGTGATCGCCGCGGACGCCAGGGTGGTGTGCCTGTCGACGTCATCGGGGCTGAAGGATCCCGGCGCGACCGCAAAGGCTCTGCCGCGGGCGCCCGTGATCGAACCCGATCTTGCGGCGCTCGGTCGCGCCCTCGCGCAGACCTACGGGTTCTCGACGCGCGACTGACGTACTCGGTCCGTCTCTGAAAGCGCCGCGCCGTGGCAGGACCGTACGCCTGCTACGGACTGGCTTGTCTGGGCTAGCTGCGTACGAACTGCAAAAGAGAACTGTAGTCACCGATATCCGCTCGCTTGAGTGCAGCAAGGTAGGAGCTGCGAGCGGAGCCTTGGGCAACGAGATCCCCAGAGCCCCAAGTGAATTGAACAGCGCCTCGCTCAGTAAGGAGTGCGTCGGCCATTAGGCGACCGTGGCGACCGTTCCCGTTGGGGAATGGATGAACTTGCACGAGCCGGTGGTGGAATCTTGTGCAGATCTCGTCAACCGGGTAGGTGCTGTTCTCTATCCAGTGCGCCACGTCGTCTAGCAGATTGCGAAGGCTCTCCTGGATCATCGGGACGGGTACCCCAATGTTTTTGGCGGTACTCCGAAGCTTTCCTGCCCACCGCCACGTGTCATTAAACATGCGCCTGTGCAACTCTCTCAGGAACTCCAGCGTGAGCACGGTCTCTTGGGTGCGCCGCGTCTCTAGCCAATGCACGGCCTGCGCAATGTTTGTCTGTTCCCACGCGTTGAGTTCAGCTCGAGTCTGGATGTGCGACGGAATCAAGTCCTTCGCCTCGTCAAGATCTAGAGGCATGATGCCATCAACGTCGTGGTGTATCACGGCGTGGACGCGGTTTGGGTTCCCCTTGGGGCATGTCCCAGAGCGTGCGCGGATTCTCCAGTAGATTGGCAGCAGTATCGTCAATTAGGCGCTGGGTTTCCGCGCCATCCACATCTTGTGCTTCCAGGCGCATCGTGTGAGCGACTTTCTTGACCTCCGAAGAAGCTCGTTGCCGGGCTTGATCCTCAAGGAGGGCATTCAGCTCCCGTCTTGGTACTATGGCGTAAACCAAGTCGCAGTCCATGGCGTCGGCAGCCCTTCTTAGGGCGGCAAACGTGGTGCTTCCCTGGATTTCTCTGCGCTCTAGGTCAGCCATGGTTTGTCGAGTGACTCGGAGCCTGCGGGCCAATTGGGGTATGCTCATGCCTAGGGCTTCTCGAATAGTCCTCACCCAGCCCCGTGGAGGAGGAGTCTTCGGAAGAGATTGCCACGGGCGCAGCTTTTCCTCTACCTGTCTCAGTTGGAGCAATCTAAGTTGTTTGGAAATACGCTTAGTTGGCATTGTCAACTGATAGCTTTGTAGTGCAAGTATAGATGACAATCTATAGCCTGTCAAGTTAAGGTTAATGTACAGACCATAGCCTGTCAGTACTTGATGCTATGACAGACTATAGACGTACGGGGCGCCCACAAGCGTACTAGATGGTGGACTCTCGAAACTATGCCCGGCGGCGCGTCAGGCCAAGCCTCGAGATGATGAGCCGGTCCAGCCAGCGGTCGGGCAGCAGACGGGGGATGATCCAGCCGGTGAGCCGGTTGGTAGGGAGGGCGTAGCGGGTCTTCGGACGCGGGCTCTCCAGCGCCTCACGAATGACGCGGCCGATGACTTCGGCCGGCATGCCCGCCCGGCCGCCCGCGATGAACCCCGTCTGGAACCGCGCCGCGATCGCGGCGTAGTCCGTGCCCGCGCACCGCGACGACAGGTCCTCCTGTTCCGCTTTGTCCCAGATGGCGGTGCGCACCGCCCCGGGCTCGATCACAATGACGTCGATGCCGTAGATAGCCAGTTCGCGGCGCAGGGCGTCGGAGGCGGCCTCCAGCGCGTGCTTGGACGCCGAATAGGCGCCCAGGAATGGGAACGCGATCTTCCCGCCCACCGAGCTGATGTTGATGATACGTCCGGGCGGATGGGCTTGAGGCAATTTCGCGCCCAGCAACGGCAGGAAAGCCTGGGTCACCGACAGCGCGCCCAGCACGTTCACCTCGAAAACACGACGGATCTCGTCGAGGGGTTGGTGCATGAGCGGACCGCCGACGCCGATCCCGGCGTTGTTGACCAGTCCGGTGAGGCCGCGTCCGCCGAGGATGCCGGCGACCTGTCCTGCGGCGGCCCGGACCGCCTCCGCATCGGTCACATCGAACAGGAGCGGGAAAAAGCGCGCGCCCAGCCGTGCCCGCAGCCCGTCCGCATCTGAGGACCGCCGAACGCTGCCGAAGACGTCGTAGCCGTGAGCCGCCAGTTCTTCGGCGGCGGCCAGGCCGACGCCCGTAGAGACGCCGGTGATGACGACCGCTTTTGCCGCCAATTAGCGCTGCGTACCCTTGAAGACGTCGAGAATGGGAACCGGACCCGCCACATACGTCGGCATGTGGCCGTCCCACTTGTCGATCGCACGGAACTGCGCCTCGATGCGCCGCAATTCAATCAGTTCCGGTGTGACGTTCTGCTTCTGGATGCGCAGCGCCTCGGCCTGAGCCCTGGCCTGCTCTATCTGCTGCTGCGCCTCGAGGCGCACGCGCAGCAGGTCGCGCTCGGCCTTGAGGACCTGCTGGGTCGCCGTCACCTTAGCCTCGATCGCCTCGTTGAATGACTTGCTGAAGGCGAAGTCAGTGATCGACATGGCCTGGGTCTGGATGCCGAAGCGGCTGAGCCGCTGTACCAGGTTCTGCTGAATCGCCGCGCGCACCTCGGGCCGCCGGGTGATCAGCTCCTCAGCCGTGAACCCGGCTGTGGCGGCCTTGACCGCCTCCTGAATGGCCGGCTTGATGATCCTGAATTCGTAGTCCTGGCGCAGCGCGCGATAGATCTCGACGACCTGCGCCGGATCGAGGGAATAGTTCAGGGTGACCTTCGCCTTGACGTCCTGGAGGTCACGCGAGGCCGCCTCCGCCACCGCGTCGTAGGCGACAACTTGAACAAGCATCAGCTCGACGGCGTTGATGAAGGGCGTCACCATATACAGCCCTTCGGCTTTGATCTCGCCGGTCGGCGCGCCAAAGCGCAGGACCACCCCGCGGTACCCGGCCGGCACCTGTCCGAAGCTCGCGGAGATCCCCAGGGTCAATACGACGATCAGGAGGGCCAGGACGATGCCGCCGGCGCTCACCCCCGGCATGCGCGGCCGGCCTCCTGGGCCCGTGACCATCTGGGTTCCGAACGATCGCCTGGCCACGATGGCGGCCAGAGCAAAGCCCACCACGTACACGACAAGCTTGAGAAAGGCCATGGGATCCGCCTCCCTGCGGGTTGAGCGTCTACTGCCTCCCGGACAACGGTGGAGCGGTCAGCGTCCCCGCCTGCTAGCGCCCCGGCGCCGCAAGCATCGATGGATCCGCGGACACCTCTGAAAAGAATCGCGCTTCCAGCGCCGCTGCGTCTGGCTGCGCGTAACCGAACCGCACGTGCGCGACGAGCGCGGGGTGCACCGCGCGCACCGCCTCATAGAGCTGCAGGGCGATGCGGCGATAGGAGAAGTGCCCCGATTCGCGCGCGCGCAGGGGCACCAGGCTGTAGACCTCGCGGAGGTTCATCGTGGCCAGGAACCGCCGGTTGTGGGCGTTCGTGACCAGGTAGGCGGCTTCATGGGGATAGTCGGGGGCGACGGCGCGGTAGGCGTCCGTGGCCCGGTCGATGGCCTCACGGTAGCGTGCACCGATCCCGGCCTCATCAACCGCGCGCGGAACCGCGTATCCGAGCTCGACGGTTGGAGGTTGAGGGCTCTGCGTCATCATTCGATGGCGCTTGAGGTCGAAGTAGGCGCCCTGATCGCAGGTGATCTCGAACGTGTAGGCCGTGTGCTCGGTCTCGCGGACAGGCGCATCGTACCGGCCGAGCCGTCCCAGGGCTTCTTCGATCACTGCCGCGCGTTCGGTGGAGCTCATGGAGGCCGCCCACGACGACGCGGCGTCGTACGCTGCCCGGCCGTGCCGGTACAGACACGAAGCCACGATCCGCTGCTCGGCATCCCGGTCGAAGTGGACGAGGCGCACTCCGGTCGCGGCGGGCGCGCGCTCGAGGGCGACGGAGTCCCGGTCCGGCGCCCCGCCATCGACAAGCGCCGTTGCGGTGCCCTCTAGTGCCGCCGCTGTGTGCATCAAGTACGGGTTCGGGTCGGCGTACTTCACCAACGTCGGCACCTCGCGGGTAGCGACGGCTTTGACCTCGGCCCCGATCGCGCGGACCTCTTCCATTGGATGGGAGAGCATTTTGGTGATGGCGTGCTCGAGCGCCCGAGCGTTCGCGGTCATACCCACGTTCGCCAGCGTGGCGCACGGCAGGAGGAAGCGGCAGACGTCGACGTACTTCGAGCGGATGCGGGCCGCGTACGCACGGTCGGCTTCTTCGTCCTTGCGGGGGTACCACTCTTCGATCACCCGCCGGACGGGCTCGAGGCTGGCCTGGTAGGTCTCGAAGAGATGCCGGCAGGTCGCGACATACCGTTCGGCGTGCCCGGAGGCCGCGATCGCCGGGGGGACGTAAAACGTATCGAAGATTTGATAGCGCGTGGATTTCTCGGTGTACGAGCAGAGACGGTTGCTCTCGAGACACTCGATGGCCAGGCGCGACAGGTTCTCCAGCGCCAGATGCAGGACGGCGTGCTCGGCTACGGAGGCGTGGCCGTAGCCCAGCACCCATTTTTCATGGAACTCGCTCGACTGCTCTTGGGTAAGCTCCGCGGCGATCTCCCGAAATGGTCTGGGGCTGCGTGACGTTTTGGCGAAGGCGACGGCAATGACCTCGGGGGGAAGGAGCCTGGGGCTAAGGAGGTAGATGTCGCGTAGACGCAGTGATGGAGAGCCATCAATTGAGGAGAACTGAGGGTACATGGCCTTCCCCCCGGGGTTCGCCAGCCCTATTTCCGCATCCCTGCCCAACTTCCTGCCTTGCGGCCCCAATATATTGTGCGAATTTGAAAGGTCGACCCCAAGATCTCGTGTGCACGCTTCTAGAGGAGAGACGCCCGATCTCGCCAACACTACGGTATGGATGTCCTTCCTATACTGAGAGAACGGCTCAGAGCGTCCCCCGGCCGGGACCTCCCGCCCCACCCGCACCGGCGGGCCGCAGTGCTGGTGCCTGTGTTCGTCCAGGACGGCGTGCCCCACCTGCTACTCACCAAGCGAACTGAGATCGTCGAGCATCATAAGGGCCAGATTTCGTTTCCCGGCGGCGGCGAGGAGCCCGGGGACGCCGATCTTCTGGCAACGGCGCTCCGAGAGACGTACGAGGAGCTGGGGCTCGAGCCCGAGGCCGTCGAGGTGTGGGGGCGGCTCGATGAGCTGGAAACAGTGGTATCCGGCTTCGCGATCACGCCGTACGTGGGGCTCATCGCGCGCCTGGACACGTTGCGCCCCAACCCGAACGAGATCGACGAGATCGTCGTCGTCCCGTTGTCGGTGTTTCTCGATCCGGCCAGGGTGCGCACCGAGCGGGTGCTCCACGACGGCCGGCCGCGCGAGTTGCTATTCTACGATTACGGCACTCATGTGGTGTGGGGCGCGACCGCGCGCATCATTCACGGGCTGGTCGGGTTGCTGGCGGTCAATCACTCGGCGCCCCAAAGAGGCAGCGGGCGCTGAAGGTTGCTTCTCGCGAGGGAGCTGATGGGATGAGCGTGAGCCTGGTGATCCTCGACCTGGATCTGACCCTCTGGGATCACAGGAACGTGACGGGGCTGGCGCGGCCGTTCCAGAGCGCGGGCGAAGACGCGGTCGTGGATCAGACCGGCGTGCGCGTGAACCTGTACCCCGGAGTGCGCAGACTGCTGGAGGGACTGCGCGCGCGGCAGATGATCATCGCGGCGGCGTCCTGGAACGAGCCGGATGCCGTGCAGGAGATCCTTGATCTGCTCGACCTGGATCGCTACTTCGACCACAAGAAGGTCGAGCCGCACCCCAACAAGGAGCGTCTCGTTGCCGCGCTCCTCCGTGATCTTGAGGCCGCGGGGCGGAGCCTGAGCCCTTCTGAAGTGCTCTATGTCGACGATCGCCGCATCCACCTCGATGCGATTCACGCCGCGGTCGGTCCCATCCGCTTCCTGCAGTTTGGCGTCGACGTCCAGCGGCTCGACGACGTGCTGGCCCACCTCGACCGCGCCGGCGACGGGCGCGGCGAGTGATCCGGCGAACGCCATGAGCGCGTGGGCGACCTTTCCCGACAAGGAGCCGTCCCGCGCCGCGCGCGCCCTCGCCGAGCAGGTCGAGCGTGACGGGGGGCAGGCCCTGGCCCTCTTCCAGGATCCCGTGGGAGATCACTGGCAGATTTTCTGCGTCCTGCCCGTTGAGCGTGTCGAGCCGACGCCCTACCAGCGCGACCTCTCACGCGCGCATGCCAAACGCCTCCAGGAAGTGATCCGGAAGATCGACCGCTTTGTGGATCCCATCGTGGCGACATCTCCGAAGCCCGGCGTGTACTGGACACCCAACGGCAACCACCGGCTCGCCGCGCTGGTGAAGCTGAAGGCGGAGTTCATCCCGGCCATCTTGATTCCCGATCCTGAGGTAACGTTCCAGATCCTCGCGCTGAACACCGAGAAGGCCCACAATCTCAAGGAAAAGTCCCTCGAGGTCATCCGGATGTACCGGGCGCTGGTGAAGGACGAGCCGAGGGCCTCAGAGGATGACTACGCGTTCCAGTTCGAGTCCCCCCACTTCATCACGCTTGGCGTGATCTACGAGGAGAACCGCCGCTTCGCGGGCGGCGCGTACGCGCCCATCCTGCGCCGCGTGGACAAGTTTCTCAAGAGCCCGCTTCCCAAAGCCCTGGAAGAACGCGAGGAGCGCGCGGCGCTGGTGCGCAGGACCGATGAGCTGCTGACTGAGGTCGTGGCGAAAATCCGGAAGCGTGGGATCAGGCACCCCTACGTCAAGAACTTTGTGCTCGCCCGAACAACGCCGCTGACGCGGGCCCGAAAGACGCTTCCCTCCTTCGACGTGACCTTCCGCAGGCTCGCAGAGAACCTCGAGCGCTTCGATGCGAGTGGCATCCGCTATGACGACGTCGCCCGCTCCGCCGTGTTCGCCGCGCCGGCCGGCGGCTCATAGATGTTCTTAGGCCACTATGGAGTGGCGTTCGCGGCCAAGAAGGCGGCACCAAAGGTGTCGTTTGGAACCCTGGTGCTGTCCGCGCAATTCGCCGACCTGCTCTGGCCGATCTTGCTTCTCCTGGGCCTCGAGCACGTGCGTATCGAGCCGGGGATTACCGCCGCCAGCCCCTTCAACTTTACCCACTATCCCATCACGCACAGCCTTGTGGGCGCCCTTGCCTGGTCGCTGCTCATCGGACTGATCTACTTCTTTGCCCGGCGATATCCGAGGGGCGCCTGGATCATCGGTGCGGCCGTGTTCAGTCACTTTGTCCTGGACGTCATCGTGCACCGGCCCGACCTGCAACTTGTACCGGGCCTCCCGGTCCGGGTCGGACTCGGCCTGTGGAATTCGATCCCGGCGACGCTGATCGTCGAGTTCGGCTTCTACGCCCTCGGGATCGCGATTTGCCTGCGCGCGACCTCCGCGACCGATGCCGTGGGACGCTACGCACTGTGGGCGATGATCGCGGTCCTCGCCGTGGTGTACCTGAGCAGCCTGCTTGGTCCACCCCCGCCGAACGAGCAGGCGCTCGCCCTGTTCGCGCTCGCAGCGTGGCTGTTCGTCCCCTGGGGGTATTGGATCGACCGGCACCGGACCGTCGCAGCCGGCCCGGGTCCGTGACCCGGCCGCCGTAGACGCGGCCCGGCCTTTGGCTACGGCTGGGAGGGAAGCCTCAGGCCCACACGCTTCAACGATTCTGGAAGCGCGCGGCTGAACGCATAGCCGTCGTGCCAGCGCACATCGCCGGTGCGCCGAGGGAATGCGATGATCGCCCCTTCCTGCTTGAGGTAATAGGCGACACGAAAACGATGCCGCTCGCCGTTGCGCAAGACGACGACGAGCGGCAGCTCGGTCGCCCATCCGCCGTGATTCGCCGAGAACCACCGCGCCTCGCGGAGCGCCCCGACGATGACCGATATGTGATGGCGATCGGATACCGATCGCTCGGCGAGGACAACCTGAGCCACGTGCTCGGGTGTCAGACGATTGAGAACGAGCCGGTTCTGGACCTGATGAACATAGCGGACGCCCATGAGCGCGAGCATGAGCGCGCCGAACGCGACGGCGGCCATGGCCGCCTTCTGCCGCTCGCGGATCACCGCCGCGAGCCCGGCCGCCACGAAGAGCAGAGGGAACAGCACCCCCGCCGTTTCGATCAAAAAGGACGCAACGCCGATCATGCAGCACCTCGGGCCAAACCTTTCGAGTGTATGCCCCACTCGCGCCCCTGATATACTCAATACGCCATGCGTGTGTCTCACGATCCGTCCTCGGGAATATACCTCGACTATGCGGCGACCACGCCGGCGGACCCCCGGGTCGTCGAGGTGATGCGGCCGTTTTTCACCGAGCGGTTCGGCAACGCCGGGAGCGTCCATCAGTTCGGTCAGGCGGCGCGGGGCGCCGTGGACGAGGCGCGTGCATCGGTCGCAAAGCTCATCGGCGCCCAGCCCAAGGAGATCATCTTCACGGGTGGGGCAACCGAATCGAACAACGCGGCGATCTTCGGCGCCGTCTACGCCCGCGAGATGCCCGGCGGGCACATCATCACGGCCGCGACCGAGCACCACGCCGTCTTGGAGCCCTGCCGCTGGCTGGAGAAGCGCGGGGTCGGCGTGACGGTCCTGCCGGTGGATCAGCACGGACGCGTGGATCCTGATGCGGTCCGCCGTGCGATCCGGCCCGACACCGTGCTCATCTCGATCATGCACGGCAACAACGAGATCGGCACGCTGGGCCCAGTCGCCGAGATCGGGGCCCTTGCGCGCGAGCGTGATGTGCTGTTCCATTGCGACGCGACCCAGAGCGCGGGCATCGTGCCGGTGGACGCGCAGGCGCTGGGTGTGGACCTGCTGTCGCTGTCGGCGCACAAGCGCTACGGCCCGAAAGGGATCGGGGCCCTCTACGTGCGGTCGGGGGTACGGGTCGAGCCGTTCCTCCACGGGGGCAGTCAGGAGCGGGGGCGGCGCGGGGGCACCGAGAACGTCCCGGCGATCGCCGGCTTCGGCGCCGCGGCGCGCATTGCCCTCGAGAGCATGTCCGAAGAGGCCGCGCGGATCGGTGCGCTGCGCGACCGTGTGGCCGCCGGCCTGATGGCGATGGACGGCGTCCGCCAGAACGGCCACCCGAGGGACCGGTTGCCCGGCATCGTGAACGTCTCGTTCGCAGACGCCGACAGTGAGTCGCTGCTGCTGGCGCTGGATCTGGAGGGCATCGCGGCCTCCAGCGGGTCGGCGTGCACGTCCGGAAGCCTGGAGCCGTCTCATGTGATCGCGGCGCTGGGCATTCCCGAGTCGTTCGCGGTGGGAACGCTGCGTTTCTCCATCGGCCGGTGGACCACGGCCGACGAGATCGAGACGCTCCTTGATGTGCTTCCGAAGGTGCTCGGCCAGATCCGGCGCGCCGCATCCCGTCGCTGACGGATTAGGGTCGCCGGGCGCACGGCGCTACACGCAGAAGGCAGGACGGACTAGTGCACTACCGAAGTTAACGGCCGTGGCGGACTACGTTCCGATCTTCGTGCACTTCGCGCTCGTCGTCGGCCTGACCGTCGCGTTGCTGGGGCTGCACGCGCTCCTGGGAGGGAGCCGGCCGACACCGCCCAAGCTCGAGCCGTATGAGTCCGGGGTGTGGCCGATCGGATCGGCGCGTGAGCGCATCCCGATTCGGTACTACCTGATCGCTATGCTGTTCATCCTGTTCGATATTGAGACGGTCTTCCTGTATCCCTGGGCCGTCGTGGCCCGCCGCCTCGGAGTGTTCGGCTTGATCGAGATGCTCCTCTTCATCGGCGTCCTGGCGATGGGGCTCGTCTATGCCTGGAAGCGGGGGGCCCTCGAATGGCAGTAGCGGCCCGCGACCCCCAGACCGCCGAGCTCGAGAAGCGCGTCCTGCTGACGACGGTCGAGCGGATGGTGCAGTGGGCGCGCAAGGGGAGCATCTGGCCCGCGCAGTTCGGCCTGGCATGCTGCGCCATCGAGATGATCGCCACCACCGCCGCGCGATACGACATGGCACGCTTCGGGGCCGAGGTGTTCCGTGCCTCGCCGAGACAGGCCGACCTGCTCATCGTGTCCGGCCGCCTCTCCCAGAAGATGGCCCCGGTCCTGCGGCACATCTATGACCAGATGCTGGAGCCCAAGTGGGTCATCGCGATGGGCGACTGCGCGTCCTGCGGCGGCGTCTTCAACAATTACGCGCTGGTGCAGGGCGTGGACAAAGTCATCCCCGTGGATGTGTACGTGGCCGGATGTCCACCGCGTCCCGAGGCGCTCCTGTACGGCTTCATCATGCTGCAGGAAAAGATCGCGCGCACCGGTGGCCGGCCATGACCCCCCAGGAGCTGGTCGAATATGTGCGGGCGAGCCTCGGCGAGATCGCCCTCGAGGCCTCGGAGTTCAGGGGCGAGACGACGGTGGTCGCGCCGGCCGATCGCATCTTCGACGTTCTGCGCGCCGCGAGCACCGCTCCGGATGGCCCCACCGTGTTGACGGACCTCACCGCGGTCGATCGCCATCCGCTCGAGCCCCGCTTCGAAGTGATCTACCTGTTGACGGGCGCCTCACCGCCGCTGCGGGTGCGGATCAAAGCGCGGCTGCCCGGCGAGCGCCCCCTCATCTCCAGCGCCACCGGGCTGTGGCCCGGGGCAAACTGGCTGGAGCGAGAAGTCTTCGATCTGTTCGGCATCCGCTTCGAGGGCCATCCGAATCTTTCGCGCATCCTCATGCCCGACGATTGGGAAGGCCATCCGCTGCGGAAGGACTTCTCCTTGACCGAGGAGCCGGTCGAGTTCGTCGATCACGTCCCGAAAGTCCCGAGCGCTATTATCCTGAGATCTCGGCCCACCGCGTAACATGACCCGGCCCGATGCCGGCCCGCCGTCCGGCGCCCCAGAGGTCCGCGTGCGGGACCGCGAGGTCGAGCTGCAGGACCTCCGCGACCAGGCCGCTGCGATGCCCGAGGCCCACACCGAGACCATCACCCTCAATATGGGTCCGCAGCACCCGGCCACGCACGGGGTGCTCAGGATCATCCTCGAGCTGGACGGCGAGGTGATTCGGAACGCCCAACCGGTGATCGGATATCTGCATACCGGATTCGAAAAGGAGATGGAGTCCCGGACCTATCACCAGAACCTGGTGTTTCCCGCGCGCATCGAGTACCTGGCGACCTTCATCGAGGAGACCGCCTACGCGCTCGCGGCGGAGAAGCTCCTCGACATCGCGCCCCCGCCCAGAGCCCGTGTTGCCCGGGTCATCCTCATGGAGCTCTCTCGCATCGCCAGCCATCTGGTGTGGCTTGGTACGAGCGCCATCGACCTCAACATGTCCAGCGCGCTCATGTACTGCTTTCAGGATCGCGAGCAGATCCTTGACCTCTTCGAGGCGGTCTCGGGTCAGCGCATGATGCACGGGTACATCCGGATCGGCGGGCTCCAGTGGGATCTGCCCGAGGGGTTCGTGGCCCGCGTGCGCCGGTTCGCGGATGCGCTGCCGCGGCGCGTGGACGAATATGAGGCGCTGCTGACCGACAATTTCATCTGGCGCAAGCGGACCGAGGGCGTTGCTCCGCTCGCCGCGCACGACGCGGTGCGCTACGGTTGCACCGGGCCCATCTTGAGAGGGTCCGGGGTCAACTACGACGTGCGGAAGGCCTTTCCGTACAGCGGATACGAGGACTACGCGTTCGACGTGCCGCTCGGCAAGAACGGCGATGCGTTCGACCGATACACCATTCGCATGGAGGAGATGAGACAGAGCCGGCGCATCATCCTCCAGGCGCTGGACCGGCTGCCCGCCGGTCCGGTGATCGTCGACGATCGGAAGGTCGCATTGCCGCCGCGCGCCGAGCTCGTCCGCAGCATGGAAGCGGTCATCCATCAGTTCAAACTCGTGAGCGAGGGCCTCCGGCCGCCCGCTGGCGAGGTGTATGCCGCGGTCGAGTCCCCGCGCGGCGAGAAAGGTTACTACCTCATCAGCGACGGCAGCAATCGGCCCACGAGGGTACGGGTGCGATCCGCGTCGTTCAACAACCTCCAGGCGCTTCCCGTGATGGTCCGAGGCGCCACAATCGCCGACATCGTCGTGGCGATTGCCAGCCTCGATCCGGTGCTCGGAGACGTGGACCGCTGATGGCCAATGGGGCGACCGCGCGCAGGCCCGGCGCATCGGCGCTGAGTGACGCGGCCAGGCAGGAGATCGCACGGCTCGCCGGCCTCTACGAGCACCGCCAGTCGGCACTCCTCCCTGCGCTCTTCGTCGCGCAGCGTGAAGCCGGATATCTCCCGCCCTGGGCGCTCGAGGCCGTGGCAGACGCGCTGGACCTGCCGCTGACCGAGGTGACCTCCGTGGCGTCGTTCTACAGCCTCCTGTATCTCGAACCCGTGGGCAGGCACGTGATTCAATGCTGCACAAACCTCTCATGCATGCTCAACGGCTGCGGCGCCGTGGTCGCGCGCTTTCAAGAGCGGCTGGGCACCGCACCGGGCGGGACGACGGCCGACGGCCGGTTCACCCTCCGCACGGTCGAATGCCTGGCGGCGTGTGAGGAAGCCCCCGCGGTGATCATCGATGAGGAGCGCTGGGCGCGCGTGAGCCCCGACGGCGTGGACGGGCTGCTCGCCCGCTATCCCTGACCGATGCCAGAATCGATCCTTCTTTCCTGGGTGCAAGACGGCGGGGGGCGCGACCTGGACGCCTATCGGCGGGCCGGCGGCTATCGGGCCGCGGAGCTCGTCGCGCGCGGGGAGCTCGCCCCCGACCAGCTGATCGAGTGGCTCGTGCAGTCCGGTCTGCGCGGCAAGGGTGGAGCGGGGTTTCCGACCGGCCAAAAGTGGAAGTTCATCCCGCGCGCGGCCCCCATCAAATACGTCGTGGTCAACGCGGATGAAGGCGAGCCCGGCACCTTCAAGGACCGCACGCTGATCGAGGGCTGCCCACATCTGCTCATCGAAGGCATCCTGCTCTCGGCGATGGCGATCGGCGCGCGCAAAGCGTACGTGTACCTGCGCAAGGAGTTTTACGAGGGCAGGCGACGCCTCGATGAGGCGCTCGCGGAGGCCCGCGCGGCGGGTCTGGTCGGCGAGCGCGTGTTCGGGAGCGACCACACGGTGGACATCGTCGTACATTCAGGGGCCGGCGCCTACATCGCCGGGGAAGAATCCGCGCTGCTGGAGTCTCTGGAAGGTCGCCGGGCGCTCCCGCGCCTCCGGCCGCCTTTTCCCGCGCAGGCCGGGCTCTACCAGCTGCCCACGCTGCTGCACAACGTGGAGACACTCTGCCACATTCCGGCCATCGTGAAAATGGGGCCGGACAAGTACAAGGCGCTGGGGCCGCCCGCGCTGTTTTCGGTGAGCGGCGCCGTCGTGCGGCCCGGCGTGTACGAGGCGCCGCTGGGCGTGACGCTGCGGTCGCTCGTTTTCGATCACGCGGGAGGACTGCGTCCGGGGCGCCGGTTCGTGGCGGCGTTTCCCGGAGGGTCGTCCTCGGCGATCCTGGTGGAGGCCGACCTGGACGTCAAGATGGACTACGACACGCTGCGGCAAGCCGGTACGATGCTCGGATCGGCCGCGGTGATCGTGATCGATGATGCCGCCGACATCGTCGAGATCATCGCCCGGACGGTCGAATTCTACCGCGACGAATCATGCGGCAAGTGCACTCCCTGCCGTGAAGGCACGATCTGGATCACGCAGATCTTCGATCGGCTGCTGCACGGCCGCGGCCGGGCGGAGGACTTGCCGCTGCTCGAAAGCGTGGCCGCGGGGATGACCGGGACGTGCTTCTGTCCGCTCGGCGAAAGCGTGCCGCCGAGCCTGCTGGCGTCGCTGCGACACTTCCGCGGCGAGTACGAGCGTCACATCGGAGGCGAGCCTGCGCATGCCGGCGGAGATGCACATGGCCACTAGCGGGGCGCCGTCGACGGTCAGGGTCGTCATCGACGGCCGCTGGGTCACGGTCCCGAAGGGCACCACTGTCTACCAGGCTGCGCGCGCCTCCGGGATCGAGATCCCTATCTTCTGCTATCACGACCGCATGCCGCCGCTGGGGGCGTGTCGCATGTGCCTGGTGCAGGTCGAGAAGATGGCCAAGCTGCAGACATCCTGCACGCTGGTCGCCACCGACGGCATGGTCATCGATACCACCTCCACCGCGGTCAAGGCGGGTCAGGAGGCGATGCTGGAATTCCTGCTCATCAACCATCCCCTCGACTGTCCGATCTGCGACAAGGGCGGCGAGTGCCCGCTGCAGGATCAGACGTTTCAGTTCGGTCCCGGGCGCAGCCGCTTTATCGAGGCCAAGCGCGACTTTGCCAAACCGGTGTCACTCGGGCCGGTGCTGACGCTCGATCGCGAGCGGTGCATCCTCTGCTGGCGCTGTGTGCGGTTCGGTGAGATCATCGCCGGTGATGACGCCCTGAAGGGGTTCGAACGGGGCTTTACCAGCGAGATCAATACTCCGCACACGCTGCCGGTCGAATCCAAGTTCATCGGCAATACCATCGCGATCTGTCCGGTCGGCGCGCTGACCAGCACCACGTACCGTTTTCGATCACGCCCATGGGACAATCAGGCGGTCGCCTCGACCTGCACTCACTGCGGGCTGGGCTGCGCCATCTGGCTCGACGTGCGCGGCGGGGAGGTCACACGCACGCGGGCGCGTGAGTTGGGCGCCGTCAACGATATCTGGCTGTGTGACCTGGGCTTCTTCGGGCATGACTACGTGCACGCCGATGACCGTCTCAGGGTTCCCCTCATTCGCCGCGACGGCCGCCTGCAGGAAGCCGAATGGGACGATGCCCTCGACCTCATCGCCGACCGCCTGGGCGCCTCCCGCCAGCGTGCCGATGGCCGCGTGGCGTTTCTCGGCGGCCGGCGGCTGTCGAACGAGGACGCGTTCGTCGCCGCACGGTTCTTCCGCCAGATCCTCGGCACGCCGCATCTCGATCATCGGGTCGACGCGCCGCCGCGCAGCGCCAGCCTGCAGGTGCCGTGGGGTCTGCGGTCGTCGATCGACGAGGTAGCGGGAGGGGACCTGTTCATCCTGGTGGGCTGTGACCTCACCGAGGAGTATCCGGTGCTGTGGCTCCGGATCAAGCAGGCAATCGACCGGGGCTCCCGCCTGATTATCGTGCATCCGCAGCGCCTGGAGGTTCGCCGATACGCGATGGTCGAGGTGCAGCCGGCCGCCGATGACTTCGCGCGGTCGATCGCGGGCCTGCCGGCCCATTCCGGCGTGGGCGAGTTGCTGACTCCCGGACGGCGGTCGCACATCTTCCTGGGGCGGCTGGCCCTGGACGGGCCTCAGGGATGGACAGTTCTACAGTTGGCGGCCGACCTGAGCACGCGCGTCGGTGGGACGCTGCATATCATGCGCGGCCGCGGCAACGACTTCGGCGCCCAGCGCTTCGGCCTCGTCCCAGGTGAGCGCGGCTGGACCGCGCCGCAGATCCTGCTGCGCGCCGCCTCGGGTGAGTTTGACGTCCTGTACGTAGCCGGGAGCGACCCGGCGACGGCTGTCACCGATCGCGCCGCCTGGGAGGCGGCCCGGCGCGGCGTTGGATTCCTGGTCGTGCACGAGGCCTTTCTCTCTCAAACCGCTCAGGAGGCCGACGTGGTCTTGCCGGCACTCGTTCTGCCGGAAAAAGACGGGACCGTCACCAACCTGGAAGGCCGCACCCTGCCACTTCGGGCGGCGGCTCCCGGCCCCGGGAAGGCGCGGGGCGACCGCGAGATCTTCAGTCATCTGGCCGAGCGGCTGGACGCGACGCTGAGTTACGGTACCGCCGATGAAGTACTCGAGCAGATGCGGGATGCGGTCCCCGATCTCGCGGACGGGATGATCTCTCCGATCCCGCCCGTGCGGGTGCCGCCGGCGGCGCCGGACGCGCGCACGGCGTTTGTCCCGCAAGGCGATCGCCGCAATGGGCAGCTCACCCTGTTGATTACCGAGCGTCTGTTCACGCAGGGAAGCATGAAGGGGCGCTGTCCCGGCGTCTCGGCGCTCGCCGGTCCGCCGCACTGCCTGCTGCACCCTGCCGATGCTGCGCGTCTGGGCATTGCCGACGGCGCGATCGTGCGGCTGGCGAACACCTCGGGGACGATCGCCGTCGCGGCCCGCCACAGCGATGACGCGCCGCGCGGCCACGTCCTCGTTCCCGGTGGCTTCGACGCCGTGCCGGTGCACGCGCTCGTCCGGTGGCCGTCGAATGCGGCGGAGGTCGAGGTGCGGCCGCTGTGATTGCGCTGGCGCTGGGCGCCGCGGTCAAGAGCGCAATCCTGCTCTTCATTCTCTTGACGGCCTGCGCCTACATGACGCTCCTGGAGCGGCGGCTGCTGGCGCTCTTCCAGATCCGGCACGGGCCCAACCGCGTCGGCCCGCTGGGGCTGCTCCAGCCGCTGGCGGATGGGATCAAACTCATCTTCAAGGAAAGCTTCGTGCCCGCGGGCGCCGACCGGCTCGTGTACTGGCTCGCGCCCGCCATCTCGATGGTCGCTGCCCTGTTCGTGTATGCGGTCATCCCGATCGGGCCGGAGGTGCGCCTCTTCGGCGCGACGGTCCCGTTGTATCTCGCAGATGTGAACGTCGGCATCCTGCTGGTGCTCGGGGCATCGTCCATCGGAATCTACGGCGTCATCCTGGGCGGCTGGTCGGTGAACAACAAGTACGCGCTGCTCGGCAGCCTCCGCTCCGGCGCGCAGCTCATCTCGTATGAGCTCGCCATCAGCCTGGCCGTGGTCTCGGTCGTGCTCACCGCGGGCTCCCTCAGCCTGGTCGACATCGTGGAAGCCCAGCGGAAGATGTGGTTCGTGGCGCTGCAGCCGTTCGGATTCTTTCTCTTCATGATCGGCGCAGTCGCCGAGACCAACCGCGCACCGTTCGACCTGCCGGAAGCTGAGCAAGAACTGATCGCCGGCTTTCAGACCGAGTACGGGGGCTTCAAGTTTGCGATGTTCTACATCGGCGAGTACGTCGGCGTCGTGACCATGAGCCTGCTCGCGACCACGCTGTTCCTTGGGGGCTGGCACGGCCCGCTGCTGCCGGGCGCCGCATGGGTGGCGCTTAAGACGCTGGCGTGCGTCGCGCTCTTCGTCTGGCTGAGAGCGACGATGCCGCGCGTGCGCCACGACCATCTCATGGCCCTCGGGTGGAAGATGCTGGTGCCGCTAGGCCTGGCGAACGTCGCCGCCACGGCGGTGCTTGTGCTGCGGGGAGTCTAACGATGGCGGGCCTGCTCCGGCAATCGCTTGCGCTTCTCCGCAGCCTGCTGATCACGGGCCGGTACGCCTTTCGCCGGCGTGTCACCACGCAGTATCCGAACGAGAAGATGAAGCTCGAAGAGCGGTTCAAGGGGCGCCACTGGCTGACGCTGTATGCCGATGGGATGGAGCGCTGCGTCGGCTGCGAATTGTGCGTCATCGTCTGCCCGTCCCAGGCCATCTACGTCCGGGCCGCCGAGAACACGCCCGAGCAGCAGGTGAGCAAGGGCGAGCGGTATGCGACGGACTTTCAGATCAACATGCTCCGGTGCATCTTCTGTGGCTTCTGTGAGGAAGCGTGCCCGACCGGCGCCATCGTGCTGGGGCACGAGTACGAACTGGCCGGCTATACCCGGGAGTCCATGATCTATACCAAGCCGATGCTGACCGAGCCGTACCCCGGTGCCTCGGGTCGCGATCCCGGGCGGGAGGTGTAGGGGCGCCTCGTGGAGTGGGTGATCTTCATTCCCGCGGCCGCGCTGGCCCTTGCCGGCGGGGTCGGCGTCATCGCGGCCCGCCAGCCGGTGCACAGTGCCCTCGCGCTGCTCG
>JBQTJP010000080.1:0-2909 GCA_052386995.1 Armatimonadota bacterium | reverse complement strand
CTACAGCTTCACAGTGGGTACCTGGCGAGTCATCGTGCTCAACAGCGTGTGCTGGGCGGTCGGCGGTTGTGGATCCCAATCACCGCAGGCCCAGTGGTTGCGCGCCGAGCTAGCGCTGGCGGCACAGTCGACGACCTGCGTCGCGGCCATCACGCATCATCCTCCATTCAGTTCCGGTCGCCACGGGCCGACTTTTGAGCTGCGAGCGCTCTGGCAGATCCTCTACGAGGCGGGGGCGGACCTGGTGCTGGCGGGACACGACCACCTCTATGAGCGCTTTGCCCCGCAGGATTCACACGGGCGTCTCGATCTAACGCGCGGCATACGCCAGATCACCGTGGGAACGGGTGGACGAAGCCACTATGCCTTCCGCGGTGTGGCGCAGAACAGCGAGGTGCGCAGCACCGGGACCTTCGGTGTGCTGAAGCTCAGCCTGACATCAACGGCCTATGCGTGGCAGTTTGTGCCGGTGCGCGGCAAGACGTTTGCAGATTCAGGCACAACGGGCTGCCACTAATGCCTGTGGCCGACGTCGGCTGGGCTTCTGGGGCTTGCCCGTGCGGCGGCGCGGGTCGCAGTCCGGAAGGCTATCTTCGTGAGAACGATCCTCATCTGCACCCTCCCGGCGCCGCTTGACAAGGTGGTCTCGGGCTGCCTAGACTTTGCTAAAGGATAATCATTCTCAAAGAGACTCCTCGGCGGATCGTGGTGCCTTCAGGCGCGTGATGCGATGAAGCGGGTTCGCGTGGGGCCGCGCCGGCGCAAGACCTGGCAGCGCCGTGCAATCATGCAGGCGTTCGAAGCGGCCAGGTGCCACGTCACCGCCGAGCAACTGCACCGGCACCTGCGCAAACGCAGCCGGCCCATCGGGCTGGCCACGGTCTACCGGGCCGTGGAGGCGTTCGTGCGCGAGGGGCTCGTCGAACCTGTGCACGTCGGCGATGGCAAGGTGCGCTACGGGCTGACGTCCCGGCATCACGACCATCTGGTCTGCCTGAACTGCGGCGATTGGGAGCCGCTCGACGCATGCCTGGTGCGTCGCACCCCTCGGCGCTTGGCCTCAGGATTTAGGGTGGCCGGGCATCAGTTGGAACTCTATGGCTACTGCGCTCGGTGCCAGAACGCACCCGAGCTGGCGGCGTTCGCCTGAGGCGAGCGCTCGCCTGAGGTCAGGGAAGAGATCCGATGCGTGCAACTGTCGTCCTGCTGGCCGCGCTGCTACTGTCGGGTGGGTGTGCGCCTCGAACGGCGGCGCCTGAGGCCCCTGCGCCTGCCCCCGCCGGTTCCCCGGTGCGGCGCGCGCTGTCGGTTGTGGCCTCATTCTATCCCCTGTATGAGTTCGCCCGGCGTATCGGCGGAGGCGAGGTCGAGGTTCGCAATCTGACACCGGCAGGCGCGGAGCCCCACGGGTACGAGCCCACGCCCAAGGACGTCGCGGCACTGATGGGCGCGCGGCTGCTGGTGTACAACGGCGCGGGCTTCGAGCCGTGGATCGAGAAACTCCTGCCGGGTCTGCCCGCTACGGTCGAGCGCGTCAACGCGACGGCGGGGCTTCCTCTTGCGAAGACCGGGCACGAGGGCGTAGAGAAGGAAGGCCTCGACCCGCACGTCTGGCTCGATCCGCTCCTGGCGCGGCAGCAGGTGGACAACATTGTGGCAGGCTTCGTCAAAATCGATGCCGAGCGAAAGGCCCTCTACGCGGCGAATGCGGCGGGGCTGACGTCAGAGCTCGAGGCGCTGCACAGAAAGTACGCTGATACCCTGCGCAGCTGCCGGCGAAAAACCTTCATCACAGCCCACGCCGCGTTTGGGTATCTGGCTAGCCGCTATGGGTTGAAGATGGTCGCCATCAGCGGGGTATTCCCGGAGACAGAGCCGTCCCCCGCGCGCATGAAGGCCATTGTCAAGGAGGCACGCGCACACGAGGCCCGGGTGATCTACTTTGAAACGCTGGTGAGTCCAAAGGTCGCGCAGGCGATCGCGCGCGAAGTCGGTGCGCGGACAAAAGTGCTCAACCCCGTGGAAGGCCTCACGCCCGAGGAGCAGGGACGGGGCGCCACCTATTTTTCGGTGATGGATGAGAACCTTCGAAGTCTTGCCGCAGGACTCGACTGCCGCTGACCGCGCGCCGGTCGCCGAGTTGGAGCACGTCTGCTTCGACTATGGTGCCGAGCGGGTGCTCGATGAGGTGACCCTGCGCGTGGAACGCGGAGACTTCCTGGGGATCATCGGGCCAAACGGATCCGGGAAGACCACGCTCCTGCGCGTTCTCCTCGGTCTGGCGGCGCCCTCGGGCGGCCACGGCAGGCTCTTCGGAACGGACGTGAGAGCGTTCCGCGATTGGCACCGGATCGGCTACATTCCGCAAAAGGCCACGGCCTTCGAGTCACGGTTTCCCGCCAGCGTGTTCGAGATCGTGCAGAGCGGCCGGTGCGCACGGGCCGGTCTGGGACGCCGGTTCAACGCACGCGACCGCGAGGCCAGCCTGCGCGCACTGGACACCGTGGGCATGACCGAGTATCGTGACCGGCTGGTCGGCCACCTCTCCGCCGGGCAGCAGCAGCGCGTGTTCATCGCCCGCGCGCTTGCCGGCGAACCCGACCTGCTCGTTCTGGATGAGCCGACGGTGGGGGTAGACCTGGATGCCCAGGAGCAGTTCTACGGCCTGCTCCGGCGGCTCAACCGCGGCGGCACCACGTTGATGCTCGTGTCACACGACATCGGCGTCGTCGCCAAAGAGGTCTCACAGCTCGCCTGCCTCAACCGCACGCTGGTTTTTCACGGCCCGCCGGACGATGCGCTGGCCTCGGGCGCGCTTGCGCAGATGTACAGGGCAGAAAGCCTGATCGTCTCGCACCGCCACTAGGGCCGCCCATGCCCGAGATGCTTCAGTACGGCTTCATGCAGCG
>JBQTJP010000079.1:0-3528 GCA_052386995.1 Armatimonadota bacterium | reverse complement strand
TGCACGAACGAAGCCGCCGCTTCTTCGCGTTCGTTGTGACCTAGATAGAGCACCTGCACGGCACGCAGGAGAACTTCCGAGAAGGGCCAGACATCTCCCGGGTAGGACCTCCGGAAACTCTCGCTGGCGGGCGTGCGTGCCATGACCTGGGTGATGGCCGGCTCGAGGCCAGAGGTTCGCTGCCGGGCATGAAACTGAGGGCCATGTGAGAGTTCGTGGCACGCCGTCGACCGTGTGGACATCGCCCTGGACGCATACGCGACGGGCTCAGACGAGTCGGGAGGAATCAAAGGCGGCGGGAGGATCGCGTAATGCGCGTCCGGGGCGTAAAGACCGATCCACCCGAGCCGAGGCACCAGCGGGTTCGGCAGGACAACGAACCCCCGACCCGTGTCCCCCCAGAAGAGTTCCAGGAATCCCGCCAGATAACGCTCGGCGAGCACGCCTCTCAAGTCGTCGGCCAGCGCCTCCCAGGCCGGCGCCGTCGTCGTCCACAACCCTGTGCGATCCACCGCGTCGCGAAAGGTTCGGATCGACTCGAGGAAGCCCTCGCCGGTCAGTGTCCCAATCTCCTCCCACGGTTCCACGATCACCCCCCGGCCGCGGACGGAGGTCGGGCCAGGAGAGTCTCAGCACGTGGGGCACGATAAGAAGAAAGGGCGACTCCTCAGCCACCGCAGTGATCGTACGCACACAGGGGTGCGTCCGCAGATGATCGAGCTCCGTTGCGGCCGCCCTCGCCACCGGGTGCACCTCGTGCGGGTAGTTGCGCTGCTCCGGTCGGAAAGACCGGTCAGGAGGAGCGCTGCGGTCAGCAGGCGCAGGCGATCGTCTACGACAATGTCGATGCCCACTTTTGCCCTCCGAGATGATTCTGCAACTGGGTCCGGACCGAGTTGCCCGCGGAAATTTCCGGACGGCCCTCGCAAGTCATGTCCCGTCACGTGCGCGTAGGACGCCCGAGTTTCCCGCACAATCAGCGGCCTGCGCGGGCCGAAGTCCCGCTCAGCCTCATAGCCGTTGTGCGCACGGCACCGTAGCTGAATGTTCTCGGCCGTGGCGGGTCCTCCCGCGGCGCCAGACTGCCCGCCTGACCTCGGCTTGGATATACCGCGAGCCGCGGGCCACGCCGCGGCGCTCACGCGGGCGCTCTGTGGCGGCGAGCTTCTTCCTGGCGAGGTTCCGCAACAGCGCCGTCAGGGCCCGATCGAAGACCTTACTGAGATCCCCATCTGGAATCTGGTGACGCAGGAGGGCCTGGGCCTGCCGGATCTTCTCGTGCAGTTCTGCGCTGGCGGTGAATTGCACTTTGTACCGCTCCGGGGCCAGCGGGGTGACGACTGCCCGATGTGCTGGGGCCGGCGCGATCACCGCGGCGGGCGGAGCGGCCAGAGGGGTCTGCGCGTCCGCATCTGATAGGAGGACTGGCGCCGCCTCCAGCGGTGCGTTGCTCGAGGCTGGCGTGTGGTGCGCCGCGGGCGCTCGCGTGGGCAGCCTTCGGATCACATCGGGCACCGGCGGCTGGGGCCGCATCCGTGCGACCAGTTCCTCAACCTGCCGTTTGGTCTTGTGCTGCGCCATATCCAGCACTTCCCGGTGATTCTCGGGCGTGAGATGAGGAGCGAGGAGGCATGCTGTGCTCAGGTTCATAGAGCCTTCGCTAAGCATCTCAAGAATGACCGGGAACTTCCGGCTGGTCCGGGCAGCCTGGATGCGTCCGTAGGCCGCGTGCTCGGAGAGACGTAGGATTTGTGTGCAGTACGCGAAGAGCGATGCGCACCCTTCGGCCAGATACAAGCGCCGCTTGTCGAGTTCCGCGAGGTGAGTGATGAGCGCCGCCGTCACCTCCCGCTCGCGTTCCGCCAGATGCTTCACCTGGACGAGGAGATCTTGGTTGGAGAGCTGAGCCACAGTCGATAATGTGATCGTGTTCATGGCACAGTTATAACATGACGCTTTCCAAGCGCTTAGGATCGCTGCGGTGCGGCACATGCGGCCCCGCTCGTTCGCGCGCCGTCCGGTGCGTCACAACGCCCCGCTCAGGTGATGCGGTCGCGTGTGTTGGGCATCTACGAGCCTTAGGTTGCTGACTTCGAGATGCCTCGTGGAAACTTGTCAAGAGGCGCTGAGGACATTCTTGGCTGCCGGACAGCATTTCTGACCCAACCCGGCCTGGACCGAGTTCGCGGATGTGGGCATGCCGCCACCCCTTCCGGGGAGGTTCGAACGGGCGGATCTGGCGAACGTTGTCACGAGGGTTCCCTGAGGGTGCCGTGGGCAGGAGTGTGACGCGCAAAGTCCTCGAGTCCCATGCCGTGGAAGGGGCGTGGATTCCCGGTGAGACGCTGGCCGTGCGCGTCCACCAGGTGCTCACCCACGATCTGCTCGGACCCCTGGTGTTCCTCCAGTTTGCGGCGCTCGGGCTCCCCCGGTTCAAGGTCGAGCTCGCCGCCACGTATGCCGATCACAGCGTCTTCCAGGTGGATTCTCGGATGGCGCGCGACCATCGGTTCATCCGCATTGCATCGCGCAAGTTTGGCGCGTATTACAGTCGTCCCGGCGCCGGTATCTGCCATCAGGTGCATCTGGAGCGGTTTGCTGCCCCGGGCAAAGTGCTGCTCGGCTCCGACAGCCACACACCGACCGCGGGCGGCCTCGGCATGATCGCAATCGGCGCGGGAGGTCTCGACGTCACGGCAGCGCTGGCCGGCGGCCCATTCCGCCTGCCGGTGCCTCGTGTCACGGCGGTCCGCCTGACCGGTCGTCTGTCCCCATGGGTGACGACCAAGGACGTCATCCTCGAGCTACTGCGGCGTCTCACGGTAAAAGGTGGAGTGGGGAGGGTGTTCGAGTTCACCGGTCCCGGCGTCGGAACCCTGACCGTGCCAGAGCGCGCGACCCTCACCAACATGAGCGCCGAGCTCGGCGCGACTACCGCGATCTTTCCCAGCGACGAAGTCACGCTGGATTACCTGCGGCGCGCCGGGCGTGAGACAGTTTGGCAGCCGGTCCACGCGGATCCCGACGCTGAGTACGATGACCGCATCGAGGTGGACCTCGCCGAGGTCGAGCCGCTCGTCGCAATACCGAGCATGCCCGACCGCGTCGTGCCCGCGCGCGATCTGGACGGCGTCAAGGTGGATCAGGTTCTGGTCGGCAGCTGCACGAACGGGTCGTATGTCGACCTCCTGCAGGTCGCGCACATTCTGGAAGGGCGAGCAGTGCACCCAGACGTCGAACTCGTGATCAACCCGTCGTCGAAGCAGTCGCTGGAACTGCTGTCGGCGGAAGGGTGGGGGGCGCGGCTGATGGCGGCGGGCGCGAATCTGTCGGAATCGACCTGCGGGCCGTGTATCGGGCTCGCGCACATCCCGTCCGAGGGCAGTGTCAGCCTGCGCACTTTCAACCGCAACTTCCGCGGCCGCAGCGGCGCGAAACACGACCAGGTCTATCTAGCCTCGCCGGTGGTCGCCGCAGTCGCCGCGGTGACGGGTGAGATCCGGGATCCCCGGGAGTGGGCCGCGGGCG
>JBQTJP010000078.1:0-21081 GCA_052386995.1 Armatimonadota bacterium | reverse complement strand
GGACCGGATACCCTCGATCCCCACGGCACCGCCGCAACGCTCGCGTTCATGGTGATGAAGAGTCTGTATGATACGTTGGTCGAGCCCGACGATGAAGGCAGGCTCACACCCGCCCTCGCCGAGTCCTGGACCGTCTCGTCCGACGGCATCACCTGGACGTTCAAGTTGCGGTCGGGGGTGCGCTTCCACCACGGCAAGATCCTCGACGCCGGTGATGTCAAGGCGACACTCGAGCGGATCCTCGATCCGGCCACGCGATCGCCCAGACGCCTGCAGATCGGACCGATACGAAGCGTAGAGGCGGTAGACGCGCAGACCGTTCGCGTCGTCTTGACCGAGCGGTTCTCGCCGCTGCTGGCGGCTCTGGCCGAAGGCTGGGGCGCGATCCTTCCGGCCGACCTGATCGCGCGTAAGCACGACTTCGGCACGCGGCCGGTCGGCACCGGGCCCTTCACCCTGGCCGAGTTCCAGCGCGACTCGCTGGTCAGGCTGCAGCGCTTCGACGGATATTGGATCAGGGGCCAGCCCAGGCTGCGGGAGGTGCTCATCCGGTTCGTGCCGGAGCGGGCGGTCAAGGTCGCTGGCCTGCTGTCCGGTGAGTTCGACGTCGTGGACGGCATCGACCCGGACGACTTGGCCCGAGTCCGCACCAATCCAGACGTGAGGGTCATCACGCAGGTGACCAGCCTGGTCAACGTGGTCGCCATCAACAACAGCCGGGCGCCGCTGCGGGATGTGAGAGTCCGTCGGGCCCTGTGGCACGCCATCGACCGCCGGCAAGTGCTGAGAACGGCCTACGGGCCGGAGTCGGTGGCTTCCGCGGTGTTCATGGACGTCACGAGTCCTTTTTGGGTTGATGTGGGCGATCCGTATCCGTTCGATCCCGATCGCGCGCGCCGGTTGCTCTCGGAAGCCGGGCACGGCAGCGGGCTGACACTTGACCTGGCGTTGCCCCAGCCGTTCCAGCCCCATATCGAAGCGGGCCAGCTGGTGCAGGCGATGCTGGCAAGAGTGGGCGTGACCGCGCGCCCGCGCGTCGTCGAGTTCGGCTTCTGGCTCTCGCGCATCTTCGGCGGCGGCGAGTACGACCTGACGATCATCGGGCATACCGGCAAGCTCGATCCGGAAGGCCGCCTTGTCGGCTGGGGAGATCCCGCGAGAAACTACATCCGGTATGACAACCAAAAGGTCGCGGACCTGATCCACGCCGGCCGGATCACCGCCAACCCCGATCACCGCAGGCGCATCTATGCCGAAGCCCTGAAAATGATGACCGACGACGCCATGTTTGTTGTTCTCGGAACGCCGGTCCGGTACGTTGGAACGCACAGAAGCGTGCGGGACTTCCGTCAGCTCTACGCGGTCGATACGTACGACTTCCGCAAGACGACAAAATAGCATGCCGTTTGTCATTCGACGGCTGCTGACGGTGGCGCCCACGGTCCTGGTGGTCGCCACCGTCACGTTTATCGCCCTTCAGGTGATCCCCGGGGATATCGCGGTGCTCATGCTCGGCATCGACGCGCGCGCGGAAGATGTCGCACGGCTGCGCGCCGAGTTCGGACTCGACCGGCCGGTGCTCGCGCGCTACCTGGACTGGCTCGGGAGCCTTGCGCGAGGGGATCTCGGTGTGTCGATCACGTATCGCGAGCCGGTCGCGCGGCTGATCGCCGCGCGTCTCCCGGTGACCTTCTCCGTCGCGTTCAGCGCGATGCTCGTGGCGCTGGTGGTTGCGCTGCCGCTCGGGATCACGGCGGCGCGGCGGGCCTGGTCGCCCGTGGACCTGGCCGTGCTCGCCGGATCGCAGGTGGGGCTCGCCGTCCCCACCTTCTGGATGGGCATCCTGCTCCTGCTCGGATTTGCCGCGGCGCTGCCGATCTTTCCGCTCCAGGGGTACGTCGCGTTCACATACGACCCGGTCCAGTGGATGCGCCATCTCGCCCTGCCGGCCCTGGCGCTGGGCATCGAACGGGCGGCGGCGCTCGCCCGTATGGTGCGCGCGTCGGTCCTCGACGAGCTCAACCGCGACTATGTCCGGACCGCGCACAGCAAGGGCCTGACCGAGCCGTACGTGCTGCGCCGCCACGTGCTCTTCAATGCCCTGATCCCGGTGCTGACCGTCGCGGGGCTGCAGCTCGGCTTCCTCCTGGGCGGCACGATCGTACTGGAGCAGGTCTTTGGCCTGCCGGGACTGGGACGGCTGCTTCTACAGGGGATCTACTCGCGCGACCTGGCCGTCGTGCAGGGCGCGGTGATCACCATCGCCGTGACATTTGCGCTGCTGAACCTGCTCGTCGATCTGCTCTACACGGCGGTCGATCCCCGGATCGCGTACGACTGATGGCGTTGAGCAAAGCGCATCCAGGCCGTCCCGTCTCGACGGTCCCGCCGCGCGCGGCCACGGAAGCAAAGGGGCGTCCGCGGCGCAACCTTCCGCTTCTGGTCGGCGGCGGGCTGGTGGGCGTCATCACGGTGCTCGCCGTACTCGCGCCGCTGCTGGCGCCGTACGATCCAACGGCCATTGATCCGACCCGTCGGCTCACGCCGCCGGGTGGCGCGTATCCACTCGGCACCGACCGGCTCGGCCGCGACATGCTGAGCCGCGTGCTCTACGGCGGGCGGATCGCACTCGCTGTCGGAGCGATCGCAGTCGGCATCGGCGCGGGCCTCGGGGTGCCGCTCGGACTGGTCTCGGGGCATCGCGGCGGCCGCGTCGACGCGGCGCTCATGCGCGTGGTCGACGGGTTGATGGCATTTCCGGCACTGCTGCTGGCGATCACCGTGGTCGCGGCGCTGGGCCCCGGACACGTGCAGGCCATGACGGCCATCGGCGTCGTCTTGATTCCAATCTTCGCGCGCCTGGCTCGGGCCCAGACGCTCGCGACCCGCGGACAGGAATTCGTACTGGCGGCCCGCGCGCTGGGTGCGACAGATCCCCGCATCGTCCTTCGGCACATCCTGCCAAATATTGCGGGCCCGCTGCTCATCCAGGCCACTGTTGCGTTTTCCGGGGCGGTGCTCGCGGAAGCCTCGCTCTCCTACCTCGGCCTCGGCACGCAGCCACCGACGCCCTCGTGGGGCGGCATGCTGCAGGAAGCGCGTGACGTCCTCTTTGTCGCGCGGTGGATGGCGATCTGGCCGGGCGTGGCGATTGCCACCGCGGTGCTCGGGCTCAACCTGCTGGGCGACGGGATCCGCGACGTACTCGATCCACGCCTCCGGCGGCGATGAACGTCCCGGGATCCCGACGACAACCTCATCGAAGTGTCCAACTGCGCCCGCGAGGAGATGTGACCTGATGGCGCGGCGGCTCGACAACAGCGTGCTTGACGCGCTGGCCGGCCGTGCGGCCGCGGCTGTGGACGGCGACGAGGTTGTGCGACTCACGCGCGCGCTTGTCCGCATTCCCAGCGTGTATCGTGCCGGCGATCCTTCCGGCACCGAAGCCGCTGCGGCCGCCTACGTCGCGCAGTATCTCCGCGGTCAGGGATTGTCCGTCTCGGCCCACGACGCGGCGCCGGGGCGCCCTAACATCGTGGCCGACTGGCATGGGCGACCGGGCGGGAGCAGCCTGATCCTCGAGGGGCACACGGATGTCGTGACCGAAGGCGATCACGCCGCCTGGTCACATCCACCATTTGACGCGGCGCTCGAAGACGGCCGGATCTACGGACGTGGGGCCGCGGACATGAAAGGTGGATTGGCCGCGGCGATGGTCGCACTCGCCGCGGTGCGCGGCGCGGCTGCCGACCTACCCGGGCGCGTGCGACTCGCCGCGCTTGCCGACGAGGAAGGGATGATGCTCGGCGTCAAGGCGTTCGTCCGCGAAGGCCACGCACGCGGTTTTGACGCCGCCATCATCTGCGAGCCCGAGGAGAATGAAATTTGTCTGTGCCAGAAAGGCGCCATGCGCATCTTGGCGACCTTCCGGGGCAAGATGTCCCACGGTGCCATGCCCTATGCCGGCATCAACCCCATTCCCTGGGCCTCCCGCTTTGCCAGTGGGCTCGTCGAGGAAGAAGCACGCCAGCAGCAACGACACGGACCGCACCGCGTCCTCGGCCTTCCCTACATAACACCAACGACACTGCGCGCCCCCATTTACGGGGAGCCGCAGTTCAACGTCATGGCTGGAGAGGCGCAGGTGACCGTCGACGTGCGCACCATCCCAGGCCAAGACCACGTGGAAATCTGCGCAGCGCTGCAAGGCGCGGCGGACCGGATCCGCGCTGCGGATCCCCGGGCGCAGATCGCCGTCGACATCATTGAGGACCGGCCGTGGACCGAAACGCCGGCCACCGATCCGATCGTGCGCGCGGTCGAGCGCGCCTATCGCGCGGTCACCGGCCGCGAGCCACGCCACGGCGGTGTACCGGGGGCGACCGACGGCACGTTCCTGCACGCCTGGGCCGGCGTGCCGATCGTCACCATCGGCCCGGGAAGTCGTACGATTCCTCACCAGGCCGACGAATGCGTCGAGGTCGGCGAACTCGTGGAGGCGGCCAGGCTCTACGCAGCCGCCATCGTCTATTTTCTGGGCGAAGACGCGTAGTCGATCCATAGGCGCGGCTGCCCGGGCGGCCGGCATGCCATCGTGAGGAGGCGTGGGCGTGAACTATGAGCAGATGTTCCGGCTCGACGGTCGGGTCGCCGTAGTCGTAGGGGCCGCCTCGGGGATCGGGGCCGCCGCGGCGGCCGGTCTGGCGGCCCACGGCGCGCGCACGATCTGCGCCGATGTGAATCTCGCAGGCGCCCGCTCAACGACCGAGGGGATCACGCGCGCCGGCCACACCGCAGAATCCGCGCACGTGGATATCACGCAGGCGACCAGCGTGACCGGTCTTATTGCGGACATCACGGCGCGGCATGGCACCATCGATATTCTGATCACAACGCCGAGCATCAACGTGCGAAAGTCGCTTGTGCAGTACGCTGAAGAGGAGTTCGATCGCGTCGTCGGCCTCAACCTCAAGGGGTCGTTCAGAGTGATGCGGGCCGCGGGAGACGTGATGGCCAGGCAGGGGCGTGGGAGCATCATCGTCATCTCGTCGATCCGCTCGCAGGTCGTAGAACCGGGACAGGGGATTTACGCGGCGACGAAAGCCGGCGTCGTGCAGATCGCGCGGACGCTAGCCGCCGAACTCGGCCCACGCGGAGTGCGCGTGAACGCGATCGCGCCCGGAGTTGTGGACACGCCGCTGGTACAGCCGATCAAGCAGCGCCCGGAATGGTACCAGGCGTACGCGACGAAGTCGGCGCTGGGACGGTGGGCCTCCGCGGAGGAAATGGCAGGACCGGTCGTCTTTCTGGCGTCAGACGCCAGCAGCTTTGTGACCGGCGCGGTGCTTTTCGTCGACGGCGGGTGGACCGCAGTCGACGGGAGGTTTACGCCGCCCCTCTAAACGGCATCTGGTGGCCACGACACATCCGTGATCGATGTCAGCGTCGTCATACCTACTTACAACGCCCGCGATCAGATCGCCAGCGCTCTCGCCGTGCTGGACGAGCATGACGGGACGTTCGAGGTCATCGTCGTGGACGACGGATCCACCGATGGCACCGCCGAAATGCTGGAGGGCGCTCGACTCTCCGTACCGCTGCGGGTGCTTCGCGAGCGGCGCCGCGGCCGAGCTATCGCACGGAATCTGGGGGCCGCTGAGGCCAGAGGGCGGATACTATTGTTCATCGATGCCGACACGCGCCCGACGCCCGGCCTCGTCGCGGCCCATGCGCGTCACTACGGAAATGAAGATCGCCTCGGCGTGCAAGGCCGTACGCTGCAGCATCCTGAGACGCTGCGGACAACGTTCATGAGGGCGATGTACCTATTGCCAGACCTGTCGCCCCGCAGCAGGAGCGACCTCTCGATCACGCACGTCACCGCCAGAAACTTCTCAGTGGCCAGACGACCCTTCCAAGAGGTCGGCGGGTTCGACGAAGCGTTTGGAGGTTACGGATACGAGGATACCGACCTGGCCCTTCGCCTGCGACACGTCGGTGTGCGGTTCCTTTACGAGCCGACTTCTTCCGTACCGATGTGTTCAGACGTCTCTTTGAAGCGGTGCGCCCATGGGCAGAGCGCCATGACATATTGCCAGTGTGCAGCGAGTGCTACAACCATCTGATCTGGCGGGCGTTTTATGAGGGTGCGTACACCGCTCTGCATGAACGAAAAGACCGCCGACCGGCGGTTTTGTGATCCGTCCAGGCGCGCGAGCTAGACGCGCATCGGTTGAACCCCACGATACGTCAGCGACCTCCACAGCCATTCCACGGGGCCGAAGCGGAATCGTCGCAGCCACCAGTTGCTGAGGGGCACCTCGACCGCGTAGATTGCCACCGTCAGAATCGCTCCGAGCGCGGGCCCGACCTGTCCATACAGCCCCAGTCCATAACTGTAGAAGATCGTCGTGCAGACGAGCGACTGAAACAGGTAGTTGCTGAGCGCCATGCGGCCCGGAGCGGCCAGCGGAAGCAGCCGTCTACGCCACACCTCGTCCTCGGTCAACAGGACGATCCCGGCGACGTAGGCCGCGCTCAGCGCCGGTCCGCCGATCAGAAACGCCGTGGACCCCGCGATGTCGGCGAGAGCGGATTCTGATCGGCCGATATGATCGCCCGCGATGACGAAGATCAGGTTGCCTATGAAACCGACGGCGAGCGCCCAGGGAAACGCGCGGCGGGCAATCGTTCGCGAAGACTGCGGGTCTCCAAAGAGGCCGCGGCGCCCCGCATAGAGTCCCAGCAAGAACATGACAAAGATGTGCGGAAAGGACAGCGGCGCCAGCAGGTAGACGAGGACAAGGTCGAGCAACCGCTGTGAGAAGATGTCGGCGAACGTCCCGTGCGCGTACGCGCGGGTCGCCCGGGCCGTCAGCAGCTGCAGGATGCCGTCGTCGTCAGGTCCGCTGCCCCCTGCAACGAACGCGGTATTGGCGATCACCGCAATCATCAGGATGATCGCCGCCCAGACGATCAGCGTCTTCCCTGAGCGCTTCCGAAATAACATCAGAACAAATCCCAGGAGCGCATACGCGACCAGAATGTCGCCGGCCCACAGGAGCAGGGCGTGCGCCGCCCCAATCATCAGCAGGACGAACAGGCGCCGCGCATAGAGCGAGGTGAACCGTGCACCGCGCGCCTCGACCCGCGCCATCTGCATGGCCATCCCAAACCCAAACAGAAACGAGAAGAGTGGATAGAATTTTCCCTCGGCCAGGAACTGGATGAGCCAGGCGGCGAGACGGTCCGGGAGACCCTCCCACACCCGCGGGCCTTCAAAGAACGGCCGGCCGAACGATTCCATGTTGACCAGCAGGATGCCGAAGAGGGCGACGCCACGAAGGATGTCGACAACTTCGATGCGCTCGCCTGCCGCGATGGGTTCGGACGCGTTCACCGATGCAGCGTCCACGGAGCCAGGCGCGGCCGCCAGCGGCGCACGCCACGGGTATACGCGTCGTACTCCGCCCCGAACCGCAGGCGAAGGGTCGGCTCTTCATACCACACGACGAAGAGATGGAACGCCAGCGCCACACAGAGGGCGTAGACGAGCACGGCCCGGCTGCCAAAGATGAGCGCCTGTCCCACAATCATTGAGAGGACACCGATGTATATCGGATTGCGCACGTAGCGATAGGGGCCTGTGACGACGAGGCGCTCGGTGGGGAAAGTCGGCGACGGCGTCCCCAGGCCCTCGCGCACGAAGCGCACCATCGCCTGGGCGACCACGGGAAGCCCGACGATGACGAGCGTCAGTCCGATCCACCGAATCCCCGTCCAGCCGAAGAACGGTTCGGCAAGCTCCCAGCCGGAGAGCCGCCAGGGAACGATGACGATAACGGTGCCCGGGACGAGCAGCGCGAAGATGATGGTGCCAATGGCCGGGCGCATCAAGGAAGCGTTTCGATCAATACTCTTCGCACTTCGAAGATACTCTCCCGGCTGGCTGCGAGAATCATCTCCGCGACGAACACGCCCTGCGCGCGCGCGGGGACGATGAACGCGATGCCGCGCCCCTTCAGCTCCAGTGGCCTTTCGCCCCTCTTTGGGCGCACCCCGTAGTGGAGCTTGAATCTGTCGCCTGGGGCCTGGGGATCGGGATGAAACCACCTGACGAACATCCAGTCGACGCCACGGACTTCCTGATAGTAGTACGCGACGCCGCCCTCCTCGAAGGCGGTCTTTGGAGCCTCCAGGGCCTCAACGACCACGATGCCGAACTGTTGGGGCGAGGTCTTCTTGATGTGCGCGATCTGCTCGGGGACGGGCCGGCCCGTGGTCACGTAAGCCTGCAGCGCCTGCGGGTTTGGCGCGGTGCCCGCAAGAGCAGGCTGGACCGCCAACGAAACCAGAATCAAGATACAACGCCTCGCGATCACGGCCGTAAACCTCCAGAGGTTCATTGAATGAGCATCACCGCCACCTCGGTAGGCCCGTGCGCCCCCAGCACCGGCTTGAGTCCCACATCTGCGCTGCGGCTAGGGCCGGTGATGAATGTCAGGGCTGACGGCATCGAGCCGGGCCGCGCGAAGAGCGCGGGCAGGTCGGCCACAATCTGATCGGCGCGCAGAATAGCAAGATGCGCAGGAGGCAGCAGCGACGGCATCCGCGGCTGCGCGGGCGCGGTCGCGAGAACGAGCGTGGCCGTCTCCGCGATCCCCCAGTCGGCGCCCGTGATGCCGGCATCGGCCTGCGCAAGCACGTCCAGCGGCGTGTCGGGGGCCAAGACGTCCACTCCCCCGGCTTGCACCCGTGCCAGCACCGACGCCAGGTCAGCCGTGCGCCATACCGCGGCGCGGCGGACGGCGCGCTCCCCGCACCAGACCACGACGCGCATCGCCGCCTCTTCCATCGACCGCACGATTTCGACGGTGACACCCACCTGCCGCGCACGCTCAGCGAACAGGGCCACAGGATCGTCGAAGACCTGCGGCGGCGGGAGGACCGGGAGATCGAGTGGCGCGCCCGAGCCAGCGGCACCCGAGCCTTCGTCCAGGGCCGCGCCCCCTCGAAGCGCGATGCGGATGCGTTCCAGCATGCGTTCCCTACTCATCGAGAGCGCCACCGATCGCGAAACGACCGGGAGGCCAGCGGGGGCGCGGTGCGGTGCGCCGTCCACCCCGCAAACGGGTAGGGCAGCCGCTCGATCCGCCCGCGCCGCACGACCAGCCGTTGCAGCACCCGGCCCAGACCGCGGAGCACACGCAGCCATGAGGGGCTGCGCATCGCAAACGTCCACGCGCGGGCGAACAGGCGATCCACCCGACCGGTCAGGCCGGCGCGGACCGCACGGCCGCGCAGCTCGAGCAGCATCCGTGGGAGATCGATCTTGACCGGGCAGACCTCCGCGCACGCGCCGCACAACGTCGACGCGAATGGCAGTTCCGCGGAGCGCTCGAGTCCTTCCAGCACCGGCGTGATCACGGCGCCGATCGGGCCGGAATACACCGCATCGTACGCGTGCCCACCAGCCCGCTCGTATACCGGACAGACGTTCAGGCACGCTCCACACCGGACGCACCGCAGCGCTTCACGAAGATGCGGGTCGGCCAGCAGCCGCGTCCGTCCGTTGTCGAGGATGACCACGTGGAGTTCCTCAGGCCCGTCATGCTCCGCTGTCCGACGCGGGCCGGTCAACAGCGAGACGTAGACGCTGGCCCGCTGCCCGGTGGAGCTGCGGGCGAGGAGACGCAGCAGCACGCCCAGGTCTGCCAGCCTGGGAAGGACTTTCTCGATGCCCATGACCGCCACATGGATCCGCGGTCGCGTGGTCGTCAGCCGGGCGTTCCCCTCGTTCTCGACGACGACAACCGTACCCGTCTCTGCGATCGCAAAGTTGACGCCCGTGATGCCCATGTCGGCCGCCAGGAACTCGGCACGCAGCTTCTCGCGCGCGACACGGATCAGGTCCTCCGGCCGCTCGTAGCGCGGAACGCCGAGTTTCTCTGAAAACAGCTCGGCCACAGACTCTGCCGTCTTGTGAACGATCGGCGCGATGAGGTGACTGGGCCGCTCGCCGGCCAGCTGCACGACATACTCCCCGAGGTCGGTTTCGACGACGTTCACTCCGGCGGCCTCCAGCGCGGGATTGAGGTGGATCTCTTCTGTCGTCATCGACTTGCTCTTCACGGCGAGACGCACACCCCGGGTGAGCGCCAGGTCCGTGATGATCCGGCGGGCCTCGGCGGCGTCGGACGCCCAATGGACAATGCCGCCCGCCGCCGATAGCTGCGCGTCGAATCGCAGGAGGTGTTCATCCAGGTGCGCGAGCGCATGATCTTTGATCCTGGCGGCGACTTCGCGCAGCGACTGCCATTCCGGCACCTCGGCGACGGCAGCGCTCCGCAGGCGTCGAAACGTCGGCAGGGCGCGGCCGAGGGCGTCCTGTAGCCCGCTATCCTGCAAGGCCCGCTCCGTATTGCCGATCATGTCGATGCGGGGAGGTGCGTGCCCGGAGGCGTCGGGGGACGCTCCCACGTGAGGATCGGGCGCCGCGGGGGGCACTAGCCGGAGGCCAGAAGTTCCGCGATGTGCAGCGCGCGCACGGGGCTTCCCCGGCGGGCAAGCCCGCCGGCTATGTGCATCAGGCACGACGCGTCGGTCGCGGTGACGACCTCGGCGCCGCTCGATTCGATGGCGTCGAGCTTCGCGGCCAGCATCGCGCCAGAGAGCCCCGCGAACTTCACGGCGAAGAACCCGCCGAACCCGCAACATTCTTCGGCGCGCGGCAGGTCAATGAGCCGCAGGTCTCGCACCGCGCCCAGGAGGCGCCGCGGCTCCTCGCGCAGCCCAAGCCCGCGCAGGCCGTGACACGCGGGGTGGTAGGCGACTGCCGCCGCGAAACGGGCGCCCAGATCAACACGGCCGAGCACGCGGACGAGAAACTCGCTCAACTCGTACGTCCGGTGCCCGAGCGCGCGGGCCCGCTCGGCGTCCTTCGGGGTGTCGCGGAAGAGATGCGGGTACCACTCCCGAACCATGGCCGCGCATGAACCCGACGGCATCACAATGTGCTCCTCGCCTTCGAAGGTATCGAGGAACCGCAGCGCGAGGGTCCGGGCCTCATCCCAGAACCCGTCATTGAACGTCGCCTGGCCACAGCATGTCTGCGCGGGCGGAAACGCAACAGCGCAGCCCGCCCGTTCAAGCACGCGGACAGTGGCGTCGCCGATGTGTGGGAAGAGCTGGTCGATCAGGCAGGTGACGAAGAGCGCGACACGCCTCAGGGGCTGCTCCTGGTCTCGGCAGGGGTCGGCATCCCGGGGAGCGCGGCGTCGGGGGCGGGGGCCGCGGCGTCGGCAGCGGGTTTCGGGGAGGCCTGACGCAGAAACCGCGCCGCATCTTCAGGGACGACGGGGTTGATGAAAAAGCCCGATCCCCACTCGAAGCCGGCCACCTGCGTCAGACGCGGCATGATCTCCAGGTGCCAGTGATACGCGTGACGCGGATACCCATTATAGGGCGCCGTGTGCACGATGTAGTTGTAGGGCGGGTTGTCCAGGCACGCGTGGAGCGCGTAGAGCGTCTGCCGCAGCATCTCGGCAAAACTGCCGACGTCGGGCTCGGTCAGCTCGCCGAACGAACCCTTGTGCTCCTTCGGCAGCAGCCAGGTCTCGAAGGGGAAGCGCGCGGCATAGGGCTGCAGCGCGATAAAGCGATCGTTCTCGAACACGACGCGCTCGCCGGACGTCCGCTCCTGCTCGATCAGGTGGCAGAAGACGCAGACGCCGTTGCGGCCGAAATAGTGCTCCGCCGCCTGCAGCTCTTCGGCGGCGCGCTTGGGAATGACCGGCAGGGCGATCAGCTGGGAGTGCGGATGGGACAGCGATGCCCCCGCGGTGCGTCCGTGGTTGCGAAACAGCAGCGCGTACTGGAAGCGCTCGTCACCATCCAGATCTCGATAGCGCTGCAGGTAGGCGCCCACCACCGCGGCCACGTGATGCGGAGGCAGCAGCCCCAGGTGGGTGTCGTGGTCAGTGGTCTCCACGATGACCTCGTGCGCCCCCACGCCATCGGTCCGCGTGAACATGCCGACCTGGCTTGGAACAGTTGTGCCCTCGATCCGCAGCGCGGGGTACTTGTTCGACACGACGCGCACGTACCATCCCGGGGAGTTCGGAGCCGTGTCGGCCTTCCGGATGGCAAAGATCTCCGGCGGGGTCCGCTCTTCCCGACCCGGGCAGAACGGGCACTGCGCCGGGTCATCGACGTGCGTCGGCGGAGAGGCGAAATCCGTCGGACGCGCGGCCCGCTCGGTGGCGATAATCACCCACCGCCCCGAGATCGGGTCGTTACGGAGTTCGGGCACGAATCACCTCAGGGACGCCCTGCCATGATACTAGATTCCTTCGTGATAGCCGTGGGCCTCCTAAGCCAAGCGTACCCTAGATACTCCACTTCGAGGCGCGGTCGACGGTCGTCGCGTACAACGAGAGGTACGTGTCGGCAGCCCGATCCCACGAGAAGTCTGCGCGCATGCCGACCTGCTGAAGCCAGCGCCACAAGCCCGGATCGCGATAGGCCGCGACGGCGCGGCCGACTGTGGCGACGAGCGCCTCGGTCGAGTACGCGTCGAAGACGAACCCGTTGGCGCGGCCGAGGTGGAGGGTCTCCGGTGTGACATCGACGATGCTGTCGGCAAGGCCACCGGTGCGGCGGACCACGGGCACGGTGCCATACCGGAGGCTGTACAGCTGGTTGAGGCCCGAGGGCTCAAAGCGCGACGGCATCAGGAAGATATCGGCGCCCGCCTCGATGCGGTGCGCCAGTCCTTCGTTGAACCCGATGAAGGCCCGCAGCTGGTGCGGCAGCCGGAACACCGCTTCGCGCAGGGCGTTCTCGTAGGTGGGATCGCCGGTCCCCAGAATAACGATCTGCGCGCCCATCGCCGCGATGGCGTCCAGAGCAGAGGCGACCAGATCGAAGCCCTTCTGCGAGACCAGCCGTGCCACGGCGCCGATGAGCGGCGCGTACGCGTTGGTGGGCAGGCCGAGCTCCTGCTGCAGGGCCGTCTTGCACCGCACCTTGCCGGTCAGGTCGTCGGCGGAGTACCGCGCGGGAATGAACGGATCGACCGAGGGGTCCCACTGCGAGTAGTCGACGCCGTTGAGCACGCCGAAGAGATCCGGGGACCGCGCGCGCATCAGCCCGTCGAGGCCGACGCCGAACTCCTCTGTCTGAACTTCTCGCGCATACGACTCGCTTACCGTGCTGATCACGTGTGAGGACACCAGCCCGGCCTTCATGACGTTGAGCTTGCCGTAGAACTCCACGCCCTCTGACGTGAACGCCTCCGCCGGCAGCCCCGTGATCGGAAACTGCTCGGCGGGAAAGACGCCTTGGTGCGCCAGGTTGTGCACCGTGAAGAGCGAGGGCAGCCGGTTGCGCAGCACGCGGAGGTAGGCGGGAATGAGCGCCGTGTGCCAGTCGTGGCAGTGCACGAGATCCGGATACCACGAATCGTTCATGAGGGCCAGCGCCGACCGGCAGAAGAAGACAAACCGGGCCAGGTTGTCCGGGTAGTCTCCACCGCCCTCGCCATACAGTCCGGGTCGATCGTAGAGCGGCGGGGCATCGAGCAGGTAGATCGGCATACCGTTGGGAAACTCACCGATCCAAATCGCCCCTTCTACCCCTGTCCCATCGATCACGCTGCGCGTGCGCTGGACCGGCTCGAGCCAGTCGCGGCCGATGCCACGGTACAACGGCATCATGATCCGCGCGTCGATGCCCTTGCGGCGCAGGGCCGCCGGCAGCGCGGCGGCGACATCCGCCAGGCCACCGGTCTTCGCCAGCGGTGTTGCCTCGGCCACGCAGAACAAGACCTTCACTGTCCCGGCCCGCGGACGTCGGAGGATCCGGCCGAAGACGCCGCGCGCGCGTCCGGCGCCGGCCCGACCATTCCCAGCCAGAGATCGTTGACGTTGGTGTTCGTTGGCCCAGACATGATCAGATCGTTTAGGCCCTCGAAGAACGGATAGCAGTCGTTGTTCCGCAGCGCCGCCGCCGGGTCGAGCCCACGTGCCCGCGCTCGCGTCAGCGTCGTGCCGTCCACCACGGCGCCGGCGGCATCGGTCGGGCCATCGGTCCCGTCGGTGCCAAAGGCCGCGACCAGGGTCTGCGGCAGTCCGGCAATCGCCTCGGCCGCGCCCAGCGCGAGCTCTTGACTCCTGCCGCCGCGGCCGTGGCCATGCACGGTCACGGTCGTCTCGCCCCCCATGACCAGGCAGACACCGACCGCGGTCCGTGCCGCGCCCCGGCGCGCGTCCCGCACCATCGCGCCAAATCGACTGCCGACGTCGCGCGCCTCACCCTGCACCGCGGTCTCGCATAGTTGTGCTTGATACCCCAGGGCCTCGGCCCGCTCGACCGCCGCGCCGGCCGCCAGGCGGATGTCGCCCACGATGACGGCCTGCGTCCGGGTGAAGATGGGATCGCCGCGCTTGGGCGTATCGGGCAGCACGCCGGCGGCGCCCTGATCGAGATGGCGCAGCACGGACGCGGGCACTTTGGCGCGCAGCGCGAACCGGTCAATGGTCGCGAGCGCATCGGCGAACGTCGTCGGATCGGGCACGGTCGGACCTGAGGCGATGGCGTCCAGAGGATTGCCGAGGACATCGGAGAGGATCAGCGTGACGACCCGCGCGGGCGCAGCCATGCGCGCGAGTTGACCACCTTTGATCGCCGAGAGGTGCTTGCGGACCGCGTTTACCTCGCCAATCGTCGCGCCCGATCGCAGCAGGAGGTCTGTTGCGGCGATCTTTTCTTCGAGCGTGATGCCCGACGCCGGCATCGGCAGCAGCGCGGATCCGCCGCCCGAGATCACGACGAGCAGGAGGTCGTCCTCGGCTGCGCCGGCCGCAAGCTCGGCGATGCGCCCGGCACCCCGCACTCCGGCATCGTCCGGCAGGGGATGGCCGGCTTCGACGAGCGTGATGCGGCGGAGCGATTCGACATATCCATGCTTGGTCGTCACGACGCCCTCGACGATATGGTCGTCCAGAATCGCCTCGAGCGCCGCGGCCATACGCGTCGATGCCTTCCCCGCGCCGACGACCAGCACACGGCGCAGCGCCGACAGGTCGTAGACCGCGCCGTCGACGACCAGCCGCGCACCCATGCGCGAGACCATCCGGTGAACGGCCCGGGCCGGATCGGCCGCGGCGACGCCGGCGCCGAGGATCTGAACCGCGCGCCGGCGCAACGTGGCGGTTTCGCCATGGTACAGCCTCTCATCCACTTTCATCGGGTGACGGGGATAGATGTCGCGCCCGCGACCGAAGGCGCCATGGTGATGGCGGGCTCCACGTCGCGGGACGCGGTCCACCACGGTCCGCCGGCATTGGGCCGGATGACCTCTACGCGCACCCCCGACAGGCCTTCGGCATCGAGGGCGTCACGGACCGTATCGCGGGCAAGCGGGGCCAAATTGTTGACTTCACTCAGGTGCACGAGGTGCACGGTTCGGGTCCCGGCACAGGCCGCTTCCACCGCCGCCCGCGCGGCACCGTCATTGGACAGATGCCCCTGCCATCCGATGATGCGGTTCTTGAGAAACCACGGATAAGCGGAGACGCCCATCAGTCTCAGGTCGTAGTTCGCTTCGATGATGAGAAGGTCGGCGCCGCGCGCGTATGTGAGCAGACCGTCAGAGACTTCACCGAGGTCGCAGGCCACGGTGACACGGACGCCGCCGCAGGTGAGCACGAAGCCCACCGGCTCTGCGGCATCGTGCGGCAAGGGGAAGGGCGTGACGTCCACCGATCCGACGCGGAACGGTTTGGTCGTTTCAAAGAGCTCGAGCCGAACGCCGAAGAGTTGCGCGCCCGCCGCGCGTCGCGTGGATTCGTTGACCAGCAGCGTTGCGTCTGTGACGCGCGAGAGGCTCGCCGCCCCTTTGAGGTGATCGTCGTGTTCGTGCGACAGCAGGATCGCGTTCAGCGTCCGCTGGGATCCTTCGCGGTCGAGCTCCCGGAGGATCGTCTCCGCCGGCAGCCCGGCATCGACGAGAAAGCGGGTCGCGCCTGCTTCGACCAGAATGGCGTTGCCGGCGCTCCCACTGCGCAGTACTCGCACGCGCAGGGAATCCTGCTGGGGAGAAGAGTCGGTCGAACCCTGCACGGTACTCAGGTTCGGTGACTGTCGGGGCTCTCCTTCCGCCGGTCTGGATTCGTCGCGCGGGCGTCAGTCGACACCCCAGCCGCGCTCCTCGATCGCGCGGAAGATATCGGAATCGGTCACGACCCCGATGACCATCTCCCCCTCCACGACCGGCAGGAGGAGCGCCCCGGTCTCCGCCATACGCGCGGAGCAGTCCCACAGCGAAATCTCGGGCGAGACGGGCGTGAGCCGGCCGGTCGCGATAGCGGCGACGCGCGTCTGGCGGGGATCTCGATTTTGTGCGACCACCTTGCTGAAGATGTCGTGCCGGGTGATCACGCTCCACGCCCCACCGGCGGCTTCGGGCTGAACGAGGAGGCTGGCAACGTTGGCCTCCTTCATCACCGCCAGCGCGTCGGCAACGGTGCCGTCCCGCCGCACGGTCGCGGCAGGCCGGCTCATGACGTCGGCGACCGCGTGGAGGGTGGGGCGGCGGCGGCGGCGTCCACGCCACCGGTGTGCCTCGACCGCGGCGAGGATATCGGTGTCGCTGATAATCCCCACGACCGCCCCCTCGCGGACCACCGGGAGACGGCGCAGCCGCGCCTTGGACATCCTCGCGGAGCATTCTTGGATGCTGGTCTCGGACGGGACCGTGCGCAGCGGAGCGGATGCCACGTCGCGCACCCGGACCGCACCGGGATCTTTGCCCCGGGCAATGACCTTCGTAATCACATCGCGTTTGGTGATGATTCCCTGGTCGCGCCCGGACTCGGCGTCCACAAGCAGACTCGAGACCCCGCGATCGAGCATCCGCTGCATCGCCTCACGCACGGTAGCGGTCGGCCCTACGCCGTGTACCGGGCTGGACATCAGATCCGCAACGGTCGCGGCCGCAGCCGCCGACGCGACCGACTGGCGCCGGCGGGCCCTGCGCGTCGCGCGCGCGCTGCGCCAGTCCTGGGCCGCCACCGCCGTGAAGATATCAGTGTCGCTTACGATGCCGGCAATCTCGTCATTCTTGACCACGGCGACCCGACGGATCCCCGCCGCGGCCATGAGGGCCGCGGTCTCCTCTGTGCCCCAGTGCGTGCGGACGGTAACGAGCGGCGCGTTCATGATCTCACGAACGAGCAGGCTCTCGGAATCCAGGTCACGCACGACAACTTTCGTGAGGACATCCCGTTTGGTGACGATACCCCATTCGAGGCCGGGCGCAGCGGGCCGGACAAGAACGCTGGAGATGCCTTGCTCCCGCATCGCGTCGAGCGCTTCCGCGACCGTCGCCATTGCGTCGATGCTCACGGGAGGACTCGTCATCAGCTCGCCGGCCGTCAGCATCAGAAGGCTCCCAGGTCAGGCATCAGCAGGAGCGCAGGCTCGCGGAGCAACTCGCGGACGGCGCGCCAGGCCGCCACGGTCTCGGCCAAGACGGCGCCGGACGCCGGGCCGAGCGCCGCGGCCAGGGCCTGGGCCGCCGACGGAACCGGGGTCGCGCGCGGCGGGCGCACGGTGACCGTTGAGATGAGGGTATCTGCGGGAATCCCCGCCAGCTCGCGGGCGCGGCGCACCGCCAGAGAAAAATCTCCCAGCTCATCCACGAGCCCACGCTCCAAAGCCTGGCGGCCGGTCCAGACACGTCCCTTCGCGATGGCTTCCACGTCGCCGACGCTCTTGCCGCGGCCTGAGGCGACCTTTCCGACGAACACACGGTAGATCTCGTCAATGGCGCGTCGCACCTTGCCGCGCTGCGCCGGCGTGAACGGCCGGAAGAGCGAGTCCATCGTGGCGGCCTCACCGCGCGCCACGACTTCTCTGTTGAGCCCGAGCCGCTCATAAAGGCCCTGCGCCGAAAGCTTTCCGGTGACGACGCCAATCGAGCCCGTGATCGTGGCCGGCTGCGCCACGATCCTGCTGGCTCCGCACGACACATAGTAACCACCCGACCCGGCCACATTGCCCATGAACGCGACGATCGGTTTCTTGACTTTGATGCGTTCGACCTCTCGCAGAATCAGGTCGCTCGCTAGCGCCGAGCCGCCCCCCGAATCGACGTGAAACACGATTGCGCGAATGCGCGGGCTGCGCTCCGCGGCCCGGAACGCGCGGGCTATGGTCTCAGATCCGGCGAGCCTGCCGCCCACGAGCGGGATGGGGATCGGGGAATCGCGGCTCTCGCCGGTGATGATCCCGCCGATGAGCTCCACGACGGCGATCACCGGGCCGCGCGCGCGCCACCGATACGGGAGGCTGAGGCGCCTTCGCGCGGCCGCCCAGGGCTGCAAGGCTGCGGGGCGCTCCGGCGAGCCCAGCCTGGCAGGCAGCTCATCTTCGTAACACAGGCCATCGATGAGCCCGGCGGCCCGGGCGTCGGCGGCGGTCAGCGGCGCGCGGTCGACTGCGGCGCGCACGTTGTCTGGATTCAGCCTCCGCGCCGCGGCGATGTCGCCGGTGACCTCCTGCATCCACGAATCGAGAATGGCGTCCAGCATCTCCCGATGGTGCTCGGAGAGACTCGACCGTACGAACCGGTCTGCCGCGGTCTTGTACTCGGCCATGCGTTCGAACTCGGGCAGCACGCCTATGCGGTTGAATGCGTCGCGGAAGAACGTGATCTCGGTGCGCATCCCCAGGACGTTCCAGAATCCCACGGCGGGCATCCAGATCTCATCCGCAGCGGTGGCCAGGTAGTACGCCGACAGATCGACCTCGGTGAGGTAGGCGATCACGCGCTTTCCACCGCGCCGCAGCTCTGCGATCGCATCGCGTAGACCCTGGAGCGCCGCCAGCCCCGCGCTCAGATCGCGGACGCGCAGCACGATCCCCCGAACGCCTGGAGCACGAGCGACCCGCTCGAGGCGGTCGCGCAATGCCTCCAGGCTCTCATCGGTCCGCTGCCAGGGCGGCTGGAGCAGGCGCTGCGTCAAACGACGGGGAGGCGGCGTGCGTTCGGGATACGACCCCGCGATCTCCACGACCACGTAGTCCAGCGGCGGCCCGAGGCGGGCGAGCAGGTTGGAGAGCAGGCGGAAAGCGTTCGCGAAAGCGTCCACGATCCAGATCATCTGCACAACCTCTCGGCGGCGACGAGTGAAGTTCATATTAAAGCATTCCTGGCCGGAAGCGAAATGCCGGCTTTGCTATACTCGACGTGAGACGTGCCAGACCGAGGGGGAGGCCTATTTGTGGCGGCGGACCGGGCACCTGAGATCGAGGCCGAAGAAGTCAGGGCGGAGCAGGCACGGGGCCAACGCCCGGTGCTCCTCGATGTCAGGGACGACGAAGAAATCACTGCCTGGCCGCTTCCCGGAAGTATTCACATTCCCCTCGCGAGTCTCGACCGGACGCAGGCGCAGCGTGTGGCCGGCCGTGAGGTCGTCACGGTGTGCGCAACCGGCAGCCGGTCGCTGGCGGCGGCCGAGCGCCTAACAGACTGGGGCATCGCCGCGCGATCGATGCGCGGCGGCATGGTGGCCTGGAGTCAGGTATTCGATCTCGCGTCGGTCGCGCTGCGCGACGGCGTCGAGGTCGTCCAGTTCCGGCGCCTGGGGAAAGGCTGCCTGAGTTATCTCGTGGTCGCCGGGCGTGAGGCGGTCGTCATCGATCCCTCGTGGCATTGGGAGCAATATGTGAAGGCCGCGAAGGAGCGTGGCGCAGCCATTCGAACGGTCGTGGACACGCACCTGCACGCCGATCACATCTCCGGCGCGCGGCGGCTCGCGGAAAGCACCGGAGCCCGTCTCTGCCTCGGTCCGCTCGACGCCTTCGAATTCGCCGGATGGACGTCGATCAACGACGGGGATGCGGTCGCGGTAGGCCGTGCGCGCCTCACGGCCCTCGCTGCGCCCGGGCACACGCCCGGCAGCCTGGTGTGGCGGATCCAGGACGAGGCGCTGTTCACGGGCGACGTGCTGTTCCTGACGAGCGTCGGCCGGCCCGACCTCCACGGCAGTACCGAGGAGGCCGCCCGTCAACTCTATCGGACCCTGCGGCGCGTGGCGCAGTTGCCGCGCGACGTGCGCGTCTTCCCGGGGCACGCGCCCGAAGGCGACGACCCAGGGCCCGGTGTGACGCACACGAGATCTCTCGGGGCTGTATTGGACGGCCTCTCTGGGCTTCTCGACGAAGAGGAGGCGTTCGTGGCCAGGGCGGTACGTGTGCCGCCGCCTCCCCCCAACGCCCAGAAGATCCTCCAGGTCAACAGGCACGGCGAAACGATCCCGGAAGAGGAAGCGATCGCGCTGGAAGCAGGACCGAACCGCTGCGCGGCCAACGCCTAGTTCGCTGGCATTGCCGCCCCGTCGCGGGCGGTCAGTCGTATCCCAGTTCCGCCAGGCGATCCTCGTCGAATCCAAAATAGTGGGCGATCTCGTGGACGACCGTTCGCCGGATTTCCTCGCGGATGGCTTCCTCGGTCTCGCACTCTTCTTCCAGTGGACCCTGGAAAATGGTGATGACATCCGGCAGCGCATACGGCTGCAGCGGACTGCGCTCGGGCAGCGGCGTGCCACGATAGAGGCCGAATAGCAGGTCGTCGGGCTCGAGGTCGACCTCGGCGAGCTGCTCCTCGGTCGGCCAGTCGTCGACGATGACCTCGATGTTATCGAGCGCTTTGCGCAGTTCGGCGGGGATACCGCGCAGCGCCTCTGCGACCAGCTGCTCGAACCGCTTGCGGCTGACCCGGACCATGGGCGCACTCAGGATAGCACAGGGCCATTCGGGGGCATCTGCGAAGAATCCATCCGGAGATCGACATGGCGATCCGCTGCACACGATCACCGTGGCCTCGACGCGCTACACCGAACTCCTCGACATCACCGATGACGTCTGCTTGGCTATGACGCTATTCAAGGTTCAATCCACCCCCGTGTGCGCTCGACGGCACGCTTCCATCCGGAAAGGGCCGCCTGACGCCGGCCATCGTCCCAGGCTGGCTCAAACGTGCGATCGGCCTTCCACAGCCGGCGCAGTTCGTCCGTT
>JBQTJP010000077.1:0-13903 GCA_052386995.1 Armatimonadota bacterium | reverse complement strand
ACACGACGATGCAGGCCGCCAGGCCGGGCAGCCCCGCCACCACCGTGCCGGACAGTCCGAGTGTTCCAACGACCAGTGCGGCGTAAAGCGGCCCCAGCGCATAGCCCAGCTCTCCCCCTGCGACGAATACCGAGAGGCCGGTGCCGCGCCGGTCACCGCCCGCGGCTCCGGCAAGGGCAAACGACTGTGGATGGAACGATGCGGTCCCCACCCCTGTCACAAAGAGCACCGCGAGCATGACGGCGTAGGATGGCGACAGGCCGAGCAGCCCCATCCCGATGACCGTCAGCAGCGGTCCTATGATGGTAAATATCGGACGGTTGATGCGATCCGCCGCCATTCCGAAGAGGGGCTGGGCAAACGCGGCGGTCGTGTTGAATGACGTACCCATCAACCCGGCGAGCACGAAGGACAGATTGAATTTCGCGACGACCAGCGGGAGCAGCGGCGCGAGAAATGCGGCGAACAGGTCGTTTGTGAAATGCGCGAACGACAATGTGACCAGCCGTGACCACGCCGGCTTTTGCGGACGCTTAAACGGGGCGCTGCGAACTTCGTGCGTCAGCACCGACCGCGGCTACCGCCCCTCCTCTGGAACGAACACCTCGTTGGAGTTGCTGAAGCTGCCTCCCGGCCGCGGCCCGCCGGAGATCACGTAGATGCGCTCGCCGACCACGACCGCCGCCAGCCCGTGGCGGGGCGTCGGCAACGGCGCGCGGGCGCTCCAGGCGTTGGTCGCCGGGTCGTACGCCTCGTTCTCGGGATACGTCGTCGGCCGCCCGAGCTCGCCGCCGAAGACATAGATCCGCCCTCCGAGCGCGGCCGAGGCGATGCCGCTGCGCGCGGTCGGAATCGGCGCGCCGGTCGACCACGTGTCGGTCGCCGGATCGTAGATCTCCGTCACGTTCACGTTGCCGCGACCCGGGGCACGACCCACAAACGTGTAAATCCTACCACCGACGGTGGACGCGGCATGGTGGTTGCGCGGGGTCGGAATCGGTGCGCGCCGGCGCCACGTGTTCCCCACGGGATCATACTCTTCTGTGATCGGCGTGTCCCGCCCGTCGGCGGCGGTTCCTGAGAAGACATAGATGCGATCGCCGTGCACCGCGGCAGCCAGCCCCCCGCGCGCTTCACTCATCGGCGCGCGCGCACGCCAGGCGTCGGCGGCCGGATCGTACTCCCAGGTGTGGTTAAGCGGTGCCCAGGCCGGTGTGAATCCTCCGAGGGCAAAAATGCGCTGCCCCACCGCGACCATGACCGCATGATGCAGTGTCAGTCCGGCCGGGAGCGGCGCCCGGGTGCGCCAGGTGTTGGCCGCGACGTCGTATTCCTCGAGACTCCCTGTCGTGCCGCCGGGGATAAATCCACCGATGATGAAGACGCGTGTCCCTATGGCCGCGCCGGCGACCTCCGTCCGGTCGGTGAGCATCGGGGCGCGCGCCTCCCAGCGCCCCAGGCCCGCGGGGCCCGAGCCCGCAGGGCCCGCCACCGCGAGAGCCAGCCCGCAGATGAGCACCAGCAGAATTACCGCACGCATGACTGATCCCCCCTGAATTAGAGACGAGGGCGCCCCGGCTTGGTTGAGCGCGGCGCGCCCCCTGGTGCTGCCGTGCGTCAGCGAGCGCGGATCGCCCGGCGCACCGGATGCTTCGGACGCTTGCTCGGTCGAGACCGACGCTGGCCGTCGCGGGTGGGTAGCGTCTCCTCCCACGTGACGATGCTGTGGTAGAAGAGCCGGTCGCCCTCCTGCAGCCCGCGGGTCACCTCGGTGATGTGCATGGTCTTGGCGCCGAACTCCTTGAGCGCATACTCCACCGCGGCCTCGGGTTTCGCGCCGTCCCCGCACGTGAAGATGTCCAGGGCAGCATAGCCGAGTTCCGGCCAGGTATGCACCGACATGTGGGATTCCGAGATGACCACGACACCGGACACGCCGTTGGGCGCGAAGCGGTGGAAGGAGATCGACCAGATCGTGACGTTTGCCACCGCGGCCGCGCGGACAAGAATCTGCTCAACTTTGTCGACCCTGCCGAGAATCTCGGGGTCGCACCCCGATGCCTCGGCGACATAATGATGTCCGACCGGTTCCACCTCCCACCTCCCTCGGGCGATCCCGCCAGGCTGATCCGGCGCGCGCGCCGGACCGCACAAATTCTAATGGTAGAATTCGTTAGCGCGCATGTCAAACCATCCCGGCCGATTCCGTACTCGGTCCACATCGAGTTGCCGGTGACTACACGCGCATCCGGGGGTCAAGCGCATCGCGCACGGCGTCGCCCAGCAGGTTAAAGCCGAGCACGGTCAGCATGATCGCGACGCCAGGAAACGCGACGCTGTGCGGAGCGAGCCGGATGTATTGCCGCGCGTTACTCAGCATCGATCCCCATTCGGCGGCGGGCGGCTGTGCGCCCAACCCCAGGAATCCGAGCGCGGCGGCCGAGAGGATCGCCGAGGCGAACTGCAGCGTGGACTGCACGATGATGACTGCCAGCGTATTGGGGAGGACGTGCCGCCAGATGATCCGGCTGCTGGTCGCGCCGAGCGCCCTCGCCGCGTCGACGAACTCCTGGCCGCGCATCGCGAGAACCTGACCGCGCACCAGACGCGCGTACGTCGGGATCGACACGATACCGACAGCCACCATCACTTGGGGCAGCCCCACGCCGAGGATGGCCACCAACACGATCGCCAGGAGGATCCCGGGAAAGGCCAGCATGACGTCGATCACGCGCTGCGTTAATAGATCAGCCCATCCGCCGAAGTAGCCGGAGAGCGCGCCGATCGGCACCCCGAAGCCGACCCCGATCGCCACCGCGATCGCGCCGATGACCATCGAGAGCCGCGCGCCGTAGATGATCCGGCTGAGCAGGTCCCGGCCCAGCTCGTCCTGTCCCAGCCAGTACTCGCCGCTCGGCTTCTTCAGGCCCGACTCGAGCATGATCTCATAAGGATCGTGCGGAGCGAGCCGCGAGGCGAACAGGCCGGCGAACAGAAAGAGCACCAGGATCCCGAGGCCGATCAGCCCGGCCCGGTTGCGGCGGAGCTGCGTCCACACCATCCCGACGCGGGTCCGCGTCGGGCGCTCGGGTGGGGTACCCGCTTGCGGGTCGGGCGCGACCGACTCCGCGGTCGCCATCACGGCGTGCGCGCGGCCGGCACGTGGGGATGGCCTCGGTTGATCCTATTCATAGTTGATCCTATTCATAATGGATGCGCGGATCGACGACCGCGTACAGCAGATCCACGAAGAGGTTCACGAGCACGAACGCCAGCGCGACCACCAGCACCGAGGCCTGGACGAGTGGGTAGTCGCGGGTGAGGATGCCTTCCACCAGCAGGCGGCCGATCCCCGGCCAGGCGAAGACGCTCTCGGTCAGTACGGCGCCGGACAGCAGCGTGCCCATCTGTAGTCCGACCACGGTAATCACCGGAATCAGAGCGTTGCGAAAGGCGTGGCGGTTGATCACCGACCGCTCCGCCAGCCCTTTCGCCCGCGCCGTACGGATATAGTCCGACCGGAGGACCTCGAGCATGCTCGAGCGGGTCATCCGCGCGATGATGGCCGCGGTCGCCATCCCCAGGGTCACCGCCGGCAGGATCAGGTGCACGGGCGTGCCCGTGCCGACCGCCGGCAGCCAGCCCAGCCAGACCGCAAAGACCAGGATCAGCATCAGCCCCGACCAGAACACGGGCATCGAGAGACCCGCCAGCGCCACGAGCATCACGGCCGCGTCGATCAGCGAGTAGGGTCGGATGGCCGAAATGACGCCGGCGCTCACGCCGACCGCGACGGCGACGACCAGGCCTGCGATCGTGAGGCTGATGGTGTTGGGGATGCGCGCCCGCAGTTCAATGGTCACGGGCGCTTTCGATCGCACGGAGCGGCCGAAGTCGCCGCGCAGCGCGTTGCCCACAAACGACGCGAATTGCGTGAGCAGCGGCCGGTCGAGGCCCAGGTCCTTGCGCACCGCCTCGACGAACTCCTCCGTCGCGGCCTCCCCGGCCATGATCTGTGCCGGATCCCCAGGGATGACCCGCACCATGGCAAAAACCACGAAGGCCACGCCGAGGATGACCGGAATGGCCAGCAGCAGCCGCTTCGCGATATACGCCCACACAGTCGGCGGACGCGAGAAGGGGAGAGGAAGCCCTTCCTCTCCCCTCGACCCGCTACATTCCCCTACTCGTCAGCGTCGCAGCCACGCCCGAGTGAACATCACGCGCTCGGCCGGGTGAATGATGACACCCTGCGCGGCGCTCCGGACGCCGGTCACCTGCGACTCGCTGTGCAGGAAGAGCCATGCGGCGTCGTCGGTGATGATCTTCATCGCCTCCGCGTAGATCTTGTCGCGCTCGCCCTGATCGATCGTGACCCGGCCCCGGTCGAGCAGCGCATCCACACGGTCGTTCTTGTAGAAGCCGCGGTTGAACCCCACCGGCGGCCACTGCGAGGAATGGAACAGGGCGTAGAGGCCGTAGTCGGCGTCACCGGTGACCGTACCCCAGCCGAGCATGTACATCTGGATGTCGTTCTGTGCCTGCGGCCGGGCAGTCAGCGCAATATAGGCGCCGAACTCCAGGGTCCTCAACTCGAGTTCGATCCCGACGCGCCGGGCGAGCCCCTGGATGCTGGCCGCAATCTCGGCGTCGCGGATGTACCGTCCCGACGGGTGGTGGAACACAGCGCGCAGCGGCCGCTCGCGGCTGTAGCCGGCCTCCCGCAGCAGCGCCGCGGCCCGATCGAGATCCCAATCGTATCCGGGAACCTGGGAATATCCTTCGACGTTCGGTGCGATCGGCGCGTCGGAGACTCGGGCCGTCCCCGCCAGCGCGGACGCCACGATTGCCCGTTTGTTCACCGCGTAATTCACTGCCTGGCGGAGGCGCCTGTCGGTGAACGGCGGACGTGTCACGTTGAACGCCACGAAGATGGTGCGGAGGCTGGTAGAAACCTCGACGCTGAGCCCGCTGGCGTTCTTCAGACGCTCGATCTCACGTGGGGGCACGCGGACGGCGACGTGAATGGAACCTGCCTCCAGCGCCGCCAGGCGCGCACCGTCGTCTGGGATCACGCGGAACTGCACTTCGTCCAGGAACGCCTTGTCCCCCCAGAAGTCGTCGTTACGGGTGACGGAGACCCGATCGCCGCGCACCCACTCCTTGAACTTGAAGACGCCGGTGCCCACGGGCTGGCGGGCATAGTCAGCACCGAGACGGCGGATGGCGGTGGGACTCTGCATCCCCATCCCGCCGTGCGTCAGGTGCGCCAGGAGAGGCGCAAACGGGGCGTCGGTGACCAGGCGGATGGTCGAGGCGTCGACCGCCGTGACCGACGTGATTCGGCTGATCAGGAATCGCCACGGCGAGCGGGTCGCGGTGTCCAGCACGCGGTCGAGGTTGAACTTCGCCGCTTCCGCGTCAAACGGGGTTCCGTCGTGGAACCGAACGCCGGTCCGCAGGCGGAACGTCCAGGTCTTCCCGTCGGGGGACACTGTCTGCGAGAGCGCCAGGCGCGGCCGGACTTTGCCTTCGGCGGTCAACTCGAAGAGTGTCTCCACGACGTGTTCCAAGATGGTGAACGTGGGTGCATCGGTCGCGGTGGCGCTGTCGAGGATCACCGCGTCTGTGCCGTGGCCGATGATCATCACCCCTCCGCGCGTGGGAGCCACAGCCGGGGCGGCGGACGCAGAGATGACAAGCGCCCCCAGCAACATTATCGAGGCCATAAGGGCCAGGACTCTTCGCATACGATCAAATCCCTCCTTGGCGAATCTGGGACGTCCTCAACGGTTTCCGTTCCGGCCTCGGCGGTTCCTGCTCGTGTCGCGTGCGCGGGACCGGTCGCGCACAACGGCGACGACGATGGGGAGCACAGAGACGACGATCACTCCCAGGATGACCAGGGTGAAGTTTCGCCGCACCGCGGGGAGGTTCCCGAAGTAGTATCCGCCGAGCACGAAAATGAGGATCCACGCGATCCCTCCGGTCACGTTGTAGACCGTGAACCGGGAGTAGGTCATCCTCCCGAGGCCCGCGACAAACGGCGCAAACGTCCGGATGATAGGAACGAAGCGCGCCAGGATGATCGTCTTCGCGCCGTGCCGCTCATAGAAGGCGTGCGTGCGGTCCAGGTGTTCCTGCCTCAGGTACCATCTCCCCTGCGCGCGCAGGATGCGCGTGCCGGCGAGACGGCCGATCCAGTAGTTCGCGGCGTCTCCGGCCACCGCGGCCACCACGAGCGCGATGGCCAGGATCCCGACGTCCAGCGTCCCGCGCGCGGCAATCGTGCCGGCCGCGAACAGCAATGAGTCGCCGGGGAGAAACGGCGTCACGACGAGCCCGGTCTCGCAGAAGATCACGACGAAGAGGATCAGGTACGCCCAGACGCCGTACGTCCGGATGATCGCGTCCAGGTGCTGATCGAGGTGCAGGAGGACCTCGAGGAGACTCCTGGCGACTTCCAGGATCACGCTTCGCGGGACTCCCCGTGCGCGGTGTGCGCCCCGTCCGTCCGCCGCCGGCGATCGCGCGCGCGGTACATGGCTGCATCAGCCCGCGCGATGAGCACGTCCGGGTCGCCGCCGTCGGCGGGCGCCGTGGCGATGCCGGCGTCGAGGCCCAGGAAGAACCGCTTGGATTCGACCAGGAACGGCGACTTCGCCACCAGCCGCGCCAGGCGCGTCGCGACGGCCTCGGCCTCGCCCCTCTCGGTGCGCGGCAGAACTATGGCGAACTCGTCGCCGCCATACCGGAAGACCAGGTCGCCGGGACGCACGGCGCCGTCGAGCAACCGCGAGAACTGCTGGAGGACGAGGTCGCCGACGAGATGCCCGTCCGTATCGTTCACGGCTTTGAATCCCACGAGGTCGAGCAGGATCAGGCTGAATGGGGTCACATCGCGGGCTTCACGCCTGAACTCCTCCTCCAGGCGCACGCGGAAATGGCGGCGGTTGTACAGACCCGTCAGCGGATCCGTGATCGACAGGCGCTCGACGACGACAAGCGCTTCCTCCAGACGGCGGTTCGTGTCCGCCAGCCTCGCGCCCGCGGCCCGCGCTTCGTAGCTGCTCTTGAGCGCCAGGCTCGCCAGCAGCCAGCAGGACAGGCCCACCAGCAGCCCGATGTCGCCGAAGGTTTGAAAGAGGACCGCGATGATGTAGCCTATCGGCGCCATGCTCGCCGGAAGCACGAATGTCCGCGCCGCGGTCCGCAGTTGCAGGAACGTCCGGTCTCCGGTCAGGAACACCCGCCCGAGGTGCGTGAAGGCGGTGTTGGCCAGCGCATACACGGCGCCGGCCAGCACGAAGGTCGCGATAGCCTCGGGTGGGCGCCCCGTGACGCCTACCGGGGCAATGGTCGCCGCGAGCGATGTGCTGATAACGATATTGCCCAGGTCGAACACGGCGCGGGGCAACGGACGGCGCTCGCGCAGCCAGAAGACCGCCAGGCTGAGCGCGCTGAAGATGACCGCGGCTTCCCATCCATAGAGGAACAGCGCCGCCAGCCGGATGCCGCTCTGCGGATTGAACGTGATACCCGTCGGCAATGTGAAGGTGATCAGAGCGGCCAGCACAGACATGGCGCCGAAGAGCACCCAGGCCGGCCACGGGATCCCCGGAAGTTCGAGGGACGCTCGAATCAGCAGTGCCAGCCCGATGGTGCCGACGATCCGGGCCAGCCATCGATACCCGGCGGGCATGCCTGCCGCAGGCGTCACGGCGGCTTGGGCTCCGGAAGACACAGACCGGACTTGATTAGCCACGGAGCTGATAGAGGAACCGGATCACAGTGTCGATCCCTTGCTGGAAGTTGGACAGGTTGAACTTCTCGTTGGGGGCGTGAAAATTATCGTCGGGAAGGCCAAAACCCATGAGCACGGTGGGGATTTTGAGCGTCTGCGTGAAGCCGGCCACGATGGGGATGCTCCCGCCGATCCGAACGTACACCGGAGGCTTGCCGTAGACAGCCTCCATCGCACGCGCGGCGGCCCGCACCGACGCCGCATCTGGAGAGATGACAACCGGCAGCCCCGAGGCCAGCTTGCGGACCTCGACGCGCACGCCCGGCGGTGCGATGCGCTGGACGAAGCGCGTCAATTGCTTGAAGATGCGGTCGGGGTGCTGATCGGGAACCAGACGCATGCTGACCTTGGCGGTGGCGCGAGCGGGGATCACAGTCTTCATGCCTTCGGCGGTAAATCCCCCGCCGATCCCGTGCACGTCGAGGGTCGGCCGGGCCCACAGCCGGTCCAGGATCGAATACCCCTCTTCGCCTGGGGCGGCGTCGACACCAAGATCGCGAAGGTACGAGGATTCATCGAACGGGAGGCGGTCCCACGCCGCGCGTTCGGTCGCTTCCGGCATCCGGACCCGGTTGTAGAACCCGGGAATCCGGATGCGACCGCGCCGGTCCTTCAGGGCTGCGACGATCGACGCCGCCGCCCCGACGGCGTTGGGCGCAGCGCCCCCATACAACCCGGAGTGCAGATCCGCGCGCGCACCGGTCACTTCGATCTCGGTGTACAACATGCCGCGCAGGGCGGTCGTGATCGTCGGGAGTCCTGGCGCAAAGAAGATCCCATCCATGACAAGCGCGACATCCGCGGCAAGCGATCGGCGGGCCTTGAGCAAATAGGTGGCGATCGACGGGCTGCCGATCTCCTCCTCGCCTTCGAGCAAGCACTTCACGTTGACCGGAAGCGCGCCCTCGGTGCTCAGGATTGACTCCATGGCCTTGACGAGAATCAGCACTCCCCCCTTGTCGTCGGAGGCGCCGCGCGCGTAGACCACGCCGTCCTCCACGGTGGGCTCGAAGGGCGGGTGCCGCCACAACTCCAGCGGCTCGGGCGGTTGGACGTCGTAGTGGGCGTAGCACAGGATCGTCGGTGCTCCCGCGGCCTTCAGCCAGTCGGCGCGGACGATCGGGTGCCGGTCGGTGGGATCCACGCGCGTCGCGAAGCCCAGTGCTTCGAGATGAGACGCGATCCACTGGGCGGCGCGTGCGACATCGCCGGCGCGCTCCGGGGCGGTGCTCACGCTTGGGATTCGGATAAGGTCGCGGAGGTCGTCGAGAAAGCGCCCGCGGTGCTCGCGCGCGTATGCGATCGCCGCGTCCATAGCCGGGAGTATTTCGACGGAAGCCGGCCGCGTCCCTGGAGCCGCCTCCCGAGAGCGGGTCAGGACCGCCGCAGCCGAACCCGCAGGCGTACGACGACCGGGTCTTCAGCCACGAAGATGAGAAAGCGTGGGATCGGGATCCCAAACTCCGTCAACCGCACTGTCACCTCACCGGATGCGCGATAGTCATCGGCAAGCGCCACGATTTCCAGGGGCATCTCGATCTCGCGCGTCGTGTCCCGAATGGTGAGGCTGCCGCGCATCACGGCGCGGATCACGCTCGCGGTGAGACCGCCCCGCGGGGCCGCCGTGCCCCGGAAGGTGATGTACTGGTGCTGGTCGGTGCGCAGAAAGTCGCGCCGCATCTGCCCGTCGCGCATCCCGTTGCCTGTGACCAGGGTGCGGGCATCGATGCGGGCCTCGATGGCAGCGACCACGCTCTCGCCCTCGGCGCGGATGGTCGCGGTCCCTTCGACCTTGTCGGTCGAGCCGGTAAACCCTCCGCGGTTGTCGCGCATCACGAACTCGACGGCGGGCCGCGGCGTCGCACCGCTCTGCGTATCGGGCTCAATGCGGAACGTCCCCGTCGGCACCAGTGCCGGTGCCTGGACGATCAGCACTACGGCCAACACCCATCGCCTGATCAGCGCCATTGCCCTCCCCGCCGTGACGCACCCGTGCACAAGGTTGACGGCGTGTCGTGTGTCGAACACAGTTCCGCCGTGGACTTCCGTTTCCTTCTCAGCCGGTTTGCCGAGGACGCAACGCGCGGGAGACTTGCGCGATGGCTGATCGTCGTGTGCGCCCTGGGGTTTGTCGCCTCGCTTGCCGCACTGATGATCCTGGGATACGGAGCCGACCGATGGTTCTTCGTTCTCATCGTCTGGGCCGTCTTCGTGTTCATCCCGCTTCGGATCTGGGTCGAAGCGCTGCAGACCGTCGGCCTGCGGGTACGCCAGGCCACGGTGGACCAGATCGCCGCGGATCCCCGGCGGTACGAACGGCGGGAACTGCTGCCCTTCCTCGTGCAACACCTCTTCGTCCGACACGCGACGATGCCACGGATCGCCAAGCCCGCGCAAGCGTACAAAGCCCGGGAGGCCGCCGAGGCGATCGTGGGCGGGGCGGGCCCTGGCGGTGGGGCCCGAATGCTCGTGGAAGCCATTCGCGCCACACTGGCGGCTGCGGAACTCGAGGCGGTGGCGCTCAGCGCCTCGGCCTCGGGCCCTGATGCCGGTGACATCCAGTCCCGGTGGGAAGGCGCGCGGGCCCTCGGGGCGCTTGGGGCTTTGATCCAGATGCTGGCCGCCGCTCACAGGGATCGGTGGGGCGCGCTGCCTCCCCTCCCGGAACTGGGCGGCCGCGAGCTGGCGGACTACCTAGAGGCCGCGATGGACTATTGTGATGAAGCCGCTCTAAAAGTCGATGCGCTCCCCTGGACTGAGCCCTTGCTGAGAGCATCGCCGCACGCGGCCGGTGCGGAATCCGTGCGAGGGACGTGGCGCGCCTTCGTGAACGCCGGAACGCCGTCGCCGCGGGCGCTGCAGGGTTTTCTCGAAACCGTGCTCCCGGCACGGTAATCTAGATGTGTCAGCCCGTCTCCCCTTCGAATCCCACCTCGATCCGGCCATCCGGATGCACGAAGATCGGGACCGTATTCTGACCGCTCATCTCGACGACGCGCCGCTGCAGCGCGTCGTCGTCGTCCACCGCGATCTCTTCGAAGTCGACCCCTCGCTCGGTGAGGACACGCCTCACCTCCACGCAGGTGGGTCAGTCAATGAGCGAATACATCACCAGCCGGCGGCTTGGCGTCGGCATGTTGCGACCTCCTGGTGCGAACGTATGTTCGTATAGTTTGCTTTCCGGATCCGACTTCGATTCACCGGCGTGGTTCCCTGCCCAGGGCGCCTGCATCCGATCTACCGAATAGAGGAGCCCTTCCGAACGTTGAGGAAGATTGACCGTGGCCGGACTGCATTTCTGTCCCCTGCACGGCGAATGTGGAGCGACAATGGCACTGTGGCTGACAGAGGCCGACGTGAGTGCGCTCTTGCGCATGGACGACGTGATTGCCGCCGTCGAGCACGGTTTTCGGTTGCTCGGCGAAGGCGCGGCGGTGAATCAGCCGCGAACACGGTCGGTGACGCCCTCGGGCGTGCTCAACGTGATGCATGCCGCGGCTCCGACGCTCGGCGTGATGGGGGTGAAGTCCTATGCGGTCACGTCGCGCGGCGCTCGATTTATCGCCGTGGTCTATCGCCTGGAAGACGGTGATGCGACCGTGATCGCGGAAGCGGACCGGCTCGGGCAGATGCGGACCGGAGCAGCCAGCGCCGTCGCCACCAAGTACATGGCTCGAGCCGACGCCGGGGCGCTCGGTATTATCGGCGCCGGCTGGCAGGCGCGCAGTCAGGTGCAGGCCATCGCACGCATCCGGCCGGTGGCGCTCGTCAAAGTATTCAGCCGCTCCGAAGAGCGCCGCGAGGCGTTCGCCCGCGACATGGTCGCAGAGCTCGGCGCCGAGGTCGTCGCCGTCGGCAGCGCCGAGGAGGCGGTCGAGGGGTGCGATGTCATCGTCACCGCGACGTCGGCCCGCGAGCCCGTGCTGCGGGGTGACTGGCTGCGGCCGGGCATGCACGTCAACGCGGTCGGCTCGAACGCGGCCACACGCTGCGAGCTCGACGTGGCGGCGGTGCGCCGGAGTGACCGCATCGCCGTCGACTCCCTGGAGCAGGCCCGCGTCGAGTGTGGCGATCTCATCGCCGCCGGGCAGAAGGGCGAAGCGATCTGGGATCGTGTTGTAGAGTTTGGCGCAATCGCGGCGGGCAAGAGTCCCGGCCGGCAGGCGGCGGGGGAGATCACGCTGTTCGAGTCACAGGGCATTGCGCTGCAAGACGTTGTGACCATGGATCTGCTCTATCGCAGGGCGGCCGAGGCAGGGGTGGGGCAGCGTCTCTCCCCATCGGGAGATGCCCTGAGGGTTCGACGCTAGATCAAAAACGAGGATCGAGGAGGACCATCCGTGACCGTTCGCGTGACCGTCGCCGATCCCACCACGCATCGCACCGATGTGCTGGCCGTCGGCGTCTTCAGCGCTCCCGGACGGCTTGAAGGCACCGCCGCAAAGGTGGATCAGGCGCTGGGCGGGCATGTGGCCCGCGTGCTCCACGAGGAACGCTTCACCGGCGAAGTCGGCAAAGTCCTGATCCTGCACACGCACGGGCGGTTGCAGGCGGCGCGCATCGCGGTCGTGGGGCTCGGCGATCGGACGGCCTTCACGCTCGACCGGCTCCGCACCGCGGCCGCGGCCGTGGCGCGCGCCGCGCAAGATCGACATCTCAATCGCCTGGCGTTTCCGCCGCTGCAGCACAAGGACTGGGAGCCGGCGGCCATCGCCGCCGCACGCACCGAGGGGGCGATGCTCGGCACGTACGCGTTCACCAAATACCGGAAAGAGAAGAAGCACGACGTCAACATCGAGTTGCTCACAGCCAACCGGGCCGAGGCGGCCTCGGTCGAGTCCGGCCGCCGCCGCGGTCAGGTCATCGCAGAGGCGGTGAACTACGCGCGCGATCTCGTCAATGAGCCGCCCAATGTGCTCACGCCGGAGGCGGTCGCCGCCGAGGCGCGGCGCGTCACGCGGGGAACGAAGCTGAAAGTCGCCGTCTGGGGACCCCAGGACCTCAAGAAGAAGGGTATGGAGGTCATCCTCGCGGTCGGGGGAGCCAGCGCGCACACGCCGCGGCTGATCGTGATAGACTACGCGCCGTCACGGCCGAAGCGCACCGTGGCACTGGCCGGCAAGGGCGTCACTTTTGACACCGGCGGCGTGGACGTCAAGCCCGCCGAGAGCATGGCGCTGATGAAGGACGATATGGCCGGCGCCGCCGCGGTGCTGGCCACGATGCGGTCGCTCCCGCTGGTCGCGCCGCAGGTGCGCGTGATCGCTGCGATCGCCGCTGTGGAGAACGCGATCGGCAGCCGGGCGATGCGGCCGGGCGACATCGTCACCGCCCTCAACGGTACCACGATTGAGATCAACAACACCGATGCCGAGGGGCGATTGATCCTCGCCGACGCCGTCGCACATCTGGCGTCGACGAACCCCGATGAGATCATTGATCTGGCGACGCTGACGGGGTCCGCGGCGATCGCGCTGGGGCCCTACGCGGCGGCCATCATGGGCAGCGATCAGGCGCTGGTCGACCGGTTGATCGCGGCCGGAGGACGCGCCGGCGAGCGTCTGGTGCCCCTGCCGCTCTTTGAGGAGTATCGTCAGGCGATGCGCAGCGAGGTGGCCGACATCAAAAACTCCAGCGGGCGGTACGGCGGCGCGCAGAAAGGCGCCGCGTTCATCCGGGAGTTTGCCGGCGGCCTGCCGTGGGCGCATATCGACATCGCGCCGGTCGCGTACTTCGATCGCGATGAAGGCACAGGCCCCGCGCAGCCCAAGGGCGCCTCGGGGTTTGGCGTGCGTACGTTGCTGGAGTACCTGACCGCGCGCGGTTAGCCCCGCAGCCCTAATGTGAAGGGCCGGGGCTGGGGCGCCTCGGCCACACACGTTCAGACGAGGCACCAGACCTCGGTCCCGGCCGGCAGCGTCGCGGCCGTGATGGTGGCGGTGGGCCCTACACGCTTCGTCCCGGTCTTTCCCTTGAGGCAGTCGTCGAGTGTCCCGATCGGCCAGCCTTCATTGACCTTCGACTTGAAGTGCATGGGGATCACCAGCCGGGGCTTCAACTGCGCGATGACCTTGTCGGCTTCGGCCGGGCCGATCGTGT
>JBQTJP010000076.1:0-9761 GCA_052386995.1 Armatimonadota bacterium | reverse complement strand
TCGCCGGCGTCCCAGATCGCCTTGATCCGCTCGGCTTCTGGGCGAAAGCCGGAAAGCCCGAAGATATGGTGGTAGTGGGGCGAGGCGCAGTACAGGGCCAGGCCCTTCTTCATCGCCAGGCGGGCTTCCGCGTTGTCGGGGTCGACGCACGTCATGGTGAGGGTCAAGATCTTCACCGCAGCCGGATCGCGGCCGCCCTGCGCCGCCCCGATCTGGATTTGTTCGCGCAGCTCAGCCAGATACTCTTCGGTAACGCAGTTGGCGATGAGCCCATCGGCGATCTCCGCCGCCAGGCGCGTCATCCTGGGATTGAGGGCGGCCAGGTAGATCTCGATGCCCTTGTGGTGAGGCGCTTCGCGCAGGCGAAAGTTGCGTGGACGAAACCACCGCCCCTCATAGGTGAGACGCTCACCGGTGAGCAACTGCCGGATGATGGTTACATACTCTCTGGCCCGCTCCAGCGGCTCCTCGACTGCGACGCCATGCCCGCGCTGCATGAACCCGATGCCGCCGGAGCCCAATCCGAGCCGCATCCGGCCGCCGCTGAGACGGTCAATGGTGCTGGCGCCCATGGCGATCAGCGTCGGCGACCGGGAGTAGAAGTTGATGATCCCGGTGCACAGGGCAATGCGGCGGGTCTGCTGCGCCAGGATGGCCAGGACGGCGAAGGCTTCTTTGCCGGATTCCTCGGTCAGCCAGAACCCATCGAAGCCAAGCCCCTCGGCGGCCTGAGCATAAGTGACAATGTCGGCCATGGGCATGTCGCCGGTGTGCAGCGTGGCCCCCATGGGCATCATCGCGTCTCCAGATTTTTCAGGCTTCAAGGCATTCTCCTCCCCAAGACTATCGGTGTGTACAGTCGGGTACTAGAGGAAATGGTTGCCCAAGGTGCTCGCCATGCAGTGCCCCCGGCGCGTCCGTAGCGCGCTTGTAACCATTGTGGCAAGTGCCCTCACCGGATGTGGCAGTGGCGCGACCGGAGTGGCGCCTCCGGGAACATCTCCACCGCCGCTTGCGAGGAACTGCGCGCCGATGGCCCCCCCGCAGGGCAACGTGATAAACGTCACGCCTGCGCAGACGGGGGCGCTGGCCGGAATCATCGCCGGCGCTGCACCCGGCGATATCATCCGCCTGGCGGATGGAACGTATCCACTTAACGGGGCGCTGTTGCGATTCCTGACCCCCCGCGTCACGCTGCGCTCCGCGAGCGGAAACCCCAGGGGGGTCATCCTGGACGGCAACTATCAGGGCGGAGCCATCGTGCAGATCAACGCGTCGGACATCACCATCGCCGAGATCACGGTACAGCGTGCGTTTCATCACCCGATCCACATCTATCCCGTCGGGCCGACGATTACGGGCGCGAACATCTATCGCGTGCGGGTAATCGATCCGGGGGAACAGGCGATCAAGATCAACAGCAACGGCGGGCAGTTTGCCGACCGCGGCGAGATCCGCTGCTCGGAGGTCATGCTCACCGATGCCGGACGGCCGGTCATCCGCAACAACTGCTACACGGGCGGCATCGACGCGCATCAGGCGCTGGGATGGGTGATCCACGGCAACCTCATCGAGGGGTTCTGGTGCTCCGTGGGGTTATCGGAGCACGGCATCCATGTCTGGACGGGGAGCCGCGACACGTTGGTGGACAGCAACATCCTCAAGAACAACGCCCGCGGCATCGGCTTTGGCCTGGGCGAGTCGTTCGCCGGCCGCACCTACGGAGATGATCCCTGTCCGGGATCAGGAACCTACGGACACTTCAACGGCGTCATCCTCAACAACTTCGTCTTCGCCAACGACACGCGACTGTTCGGGTCCCAGGCCGGGTTCGATACCGGCATCGGTCTGGAGCAGGCGTGCAACGCGCAGGTGTTGCACAACACCGTGGTCTCCACGCAGCAGCCCAGGTCGTCGTCCATCGAGTGGCGCTTTTCGCGCACGCGCGCGGGGGTCAGAAACAACCTGGCCTCCCACAGCCTGCGGCCGCGCGACGGCGGCACCGCCGACCTCGCGGCGAACATGGAGAATACACCGACCTCGTACTTCGTCGATCCCTTCACGTCGGGTGATCTCCATCTGACGGCCGGGGCGAGCGGGGCGCGGGATCGGGCCGTCCCGGGTCTCGCCACGTACGACATCGACGGGCAGACCCGCGACGGGATGCCGGATATCGGGGCAGACGAATTCAGGTGACCGCCGTATCAGGCGGCGTGCTTACGGCGCGGGCACGGCAGGCGGCTCTTCTACCCAGTCGCGCGTCAGGAACAGCCAGAAGGCAAGCCCGGCGTAGCGGCCGTAGGGCTTGAACCGCCGGGCGATGGCGGCATCGGTGATCGCTCGCCGGCGCAGGAGCCTCGCGTACTTGGGGCGCGTCCACGAATCCAGGATCAGGCGCGAATAGCGGCCCAGCATGAGCATCACGTGCGCCGCCGCGTAGGGTCCGACGCCCGGCAGCGCCCGCAGGCGGGCTTCCACCTCTTCGTCGGAGATCTCATCGGGACGGGCACGGCCGAGCGCCTCGAGGTCGACTTTGCCGTCCGCGACAGACCGCGCCAGCGATCGGAGATACGGTCCACGGTAGCCGGCGCGGGCGACCCGCCGGTAGAACCGGGCACCCGCGTCGGCCATCGCTTCGGGCGTTGGGAAGGCGCGTCCCGTCCAACCGACCGGTGGCGCGCCCGGGGCTTTCTCTCCAAGGTGCTCGACCAGAGCACCGACCATGCGGCGCGTCGCCGACCATGCGCAGTTGGTGGTGCAGATCGTCTTCACGACCTCCTCGAATACCGTGGGACTGCGGATCATGCGTCCCGCCCCACGGGCGGCCCATGCGAGTTGAGGGTCAGATGAGATGGCCGCGTAGAACTCCGAGAGATCCTCATCGAGCCGCAAGATACGCCGCACAGCCGCCACCACGGCCCCGGTCCGCCGCTGGCCCGCCGCACGTCCGAGGATGTGGATCGCGCCGTGTCCCGGCCTGCCGGCGCTGATCCGCGCGGTGCGGGGAGCACCCCCGTCCATACGAAGGGTCACCTCGAACGAACGGGCCGCCTCATCGACCCGCATGGGCGGCAGGTCGGCCACGCCGTGGGAGACAAAGATGCGCCACAGGTCGACCGGCTCGCCCCGCGGACCTTTCAGCGGAAACTCGATCAATCAATCAACTCGTTCCGGAACGAGTTCATCTGCGCGTCCCACCGCGCGCGCCCGCAAAAATGTGCTGCTGCGCATACCCCGCGAACTCACCGAATCGATCGTGCGCCCAGGCACGGATCGCCCGTGGTGTCATGGGCCTGCCGCGGAAGTACCACCGCTCGACCGCACGCTGCACCCACACGTCGACCGGAAACGCTTCGTGGTGTCCTAGAGCGAACAGCAGCACGCAGTCGGCGACCTTCTCGCCCACACCCGGCAGATCCAGCAGCGCGGCCCGCGCGTCGGCATACGGCAGGCGCCCGATGCCGCCGAGGTCAACGCGGCCGTCGGCGACGCACCGCGCCAGTGCCCTGACGTACGGCGCCCGGTAGCCGAGGATGCAGCCGCGCAGCTCTGCCGGACGAGCCTCGGCAAGCCGATCCGGTCGTGGAAAGCTCCAGGCATCGGGGCCGGTTGACCCGCCGATCTTGCGCCCGAAGCGCTGCGTGAGGAGGCGCACGCTCTGTGTAATCTTTGGGATGTTGTTGAATGCGGAGACCACGAACGACACGAGACATTCCCACGGATCCTGCCGCATCAGAGCGATGCCGGACGTGCCGCGGAGCAGGCGGCGCAACACGCGATCTCGCGCCAGCGCCGCCTCAATGGCCGCGAGCGGCTGATCAGCGCCGAGGTGACGCCGCAGCAGCGACAGCGATCCGGCTCTGCCTTCCCAGGTCACCGACAGGCCGCGTGGATCCTGAGCGACAACAGCCACCGCTCCGTCAACGACCCCGCGGGCGACAACCTCTCCGGCCGTGCCTGCCGCGCCGGGCGAGACATGCCAGCGGAAGCACTGACCGCTGGTCAGCGTCCGCGCGAGGCTGTACGGTGCGGCGACAGAAATGCGACCGGCGGTCATGACTCCACGATATGCGCGTCCAGGACTAACTGCGACCAGGTCTCCATACGAGCGTACACGGTTTGAATCTCCGCGGGGGTGGCAAGGCCGCCGGTCAGACGCTCTGTCTCCCGGATGGCAACCTCACCGGAAAGCACATCCACGACATGGACCAGGCCGAAATGCACCTGGCCGACCGCGCCGGTGTCGTCATTCAGCACGCCCACGAGATGCGCCGACCATTCTCCAGTGAGCGTCAGCTCTTCCGTCAGCTCCCTCTGCAGCCCGGCCGCGATCAGGTCGGCCGAGCCGTCCACGTCATCGCGCGCGATGTGGCCGCCTACGCCGACAGAATAGAGGTCATGGAGACGCTGCTCGCCGCCGGCGCGGGTGCGACGAAAGAGCATGTACCGGCCATTCCGGCGCACAACCATGTAGGGGATGATTTGCTTGAGCGACGGGTCGTGCTCGACATCGCCCCGCCGCCGGAAGATCCCAAAGCGGCGTACCCGCTCGAGATAGTCGTTCAGGCCTTCCGACGCAACGCCGTGAAACGGCCCGTTCCAGAACAGCTCGGCCCGCGGAACGACCAGGATCTCTTCATCCATGCCCATTGCCTGCACCCCGTGCTCTGCTCAGACGCCGGCCCAACACCGAGCCGTCGAGCTCACCTGCCGCCGTACAGCGACAGGCGGATCGAGGACGTCTCCAGTGTCGTAGCCTCCCGGCGTGCAAACGTGTACTTCGCCAGGAGAATTCCTCCTGCCGGATCTCTCAGGTGGGGGAGCAGATACGGGATGTCGGGAAAAACCGGAAGCATATCGATTTCGTCGGGCGCGACCCACCGTAGTGGGCCTTCGGGTGACGGCACGATATCGGGTCGATCCACATGGGCGGCGAACAAGAACATTGACCAGTACTCGCCGGTCTCGCGGACGATCGCCGTCGCCACCCCACGGAACTGCAGATCGGTTTGAATTCCCGCTTCTTCCAGCAGCTCGCGCTTCGCCGTGTCGAGAGGATCTTCGCCGCGCTCAACCCTGCCGCCCGGGAAGTTCCACCATCCCCCCTGCAAGATCATCAACACCTGATCGCCGTGAAACACGACGCACAGTACTCGGAGGTAGACTGCGGCCGGATCGTCAGGACGTGGGGGCGGAAAGAAAACGTCTTTGCCCGACCCCGCCGTCACGACGCCGGCGCGCCGGGTGCCCGTTCACGCGCTGCGGCATCGACCCCCTCCCGCAGGCTGCGAAGGAATGCCGCGAGCGCGGCCGTCGCCGCCGCCCCGTCACGCTCAATCACCGCCACCACCGCACTGCCGACGATGACGCCGTCGGCCACTTCGGCCACCTGCCGCGCGTGGTCGGGAGTCGAGACCCCAAAACCGACGCAGACCGGCAGCGACGTGTGCCGCCGCAGCCGACCGATGAGGGCGCCGACATCTGCGCTCAGCGTCGCGCGCACTCCGGTGACCCCCGCAAGGGACACGCAGTAGACAAAACCGCGGCTCGACGCCGCCACCAGCGAGAGGCGCGCATCGGTGCTGGTCGGAGCGGCCAGGAAGATCACGTCGACGCCGTGCGGCTGCGCGGCCGCCCGCAGAGCGCCGCCCTCTTCGGCCGGCAGGTCAGGAATGACGACGCCGTCGACACCGGCCGAGGCGGCCTGGGCGCAAAACCGGTCCACCCCAAACTGCAAAATGGGATTGTAGTACGACAGCAGAACGATCGGCTGCTGCAGCCGCGGCCGCACGCGGGCCACCAGGTCAAGGATGTCGGGCAGCGTGACACCGGTGGCCAGCGCGCGCTGGGCGGCCCGCTGGTTTATCGGTCCGTCGGCGATCGGGTCGGAGAACGGCACGCCGATCTCCAGCAGATCGGCTCCGGATTCCGAGAAGCACGTGAGAAACGCCTCGGTAGCCTCGAGCGAGGGATCTCCGCCCATCGCAAACGGGATGAGTGCGCGCCGGTTGCGCTCGCGCAGGGTCGCAAACGCCGCGGTGATGCGGCTCACGCTCTTCCTCTCTGGGCGGTCACGACCACGGGCTTAGAGCGTCTCCCCCAGCGCGCGGGCGACGACATGCACGTCCTTATCTCCCCGCCCCGAGAGGCCCAGGACCACCGTCGACCCACTCGGCAGCGACGGCGCCAGGCGCTGCAGGTACCCGACCGCGTGCGCGGGCTCGAGCGCCGCCAGGATACCTTCGGTGCGGGCCAGCAGACGGAATCCGTCCAATGCGGTGCGATCGTCGGCAGCCGCGTACTCCGCGCGTCCGGACTCTTTCAAGAACGCGTGCTCAGGACCCACACCCGGATAGTCCAGCCCCGCCGAGATCGAGTGCGTCTCCCGCACCTGTCCGCCGGAGTCCTGCAGCATGTAGCTCATCGCGCCGTGCAGCACACCCGGCGCGCCGGCGACAAGCGTCGCGGCGTGACGGCCGGTGTCCAATCCGTCGCCGCCGGCCTCGACACCGATCAATCGGACCGGATCATCGCGAAAGGCATGAAAGAGTCCCAGCGCATTGCTGCCGCCGCCCACGCAGGCGATCGCCACATCGGGCACCCGTCCTGCCCGCTCGAGCATCTGCGCGCGCGCCTCCCGGCCGATGATCGCCTGAAAGTCGCGCACGAGCGTCGGGTAGGGGTGGGGTCCCACGACGGACCCGATGACGTAGAAGGTCGTCGCCACGTTCGTGACCCAATCGCGCAGCGCCTCGTTGATCGCGTCCTTGAGGGTGCGGCTGCCGGATTCGACCGGAATGACGCGGGCGCCGAGCAGCTTCATCCGGAAGACGTTGAGGCTCTGCCGCGCGATGTCTTCGGTGCCCATGTACACTTCGCAGGGCAAGCCCGCCACCGCGGCCGCCGTCGCGGTGGCCACACCGTGCTGCCCGGCACCGGTCTCCGCGATGATGCGCTGCTTGCCCATCCGGCGCGCCATGAACACCTGGCCCAGCGCGTTGTTGATCTTGTGCGCCCCGGTATGCAGGAGGTCTTCGCGCTTGAGGTACAGCGCGAGCCCGAGCTCATCGCTGAGGCGCGCAGCACGATACAGTGGCGTCGGGCGGCCGCAATAGTGCCGCAGCGCCGCGTCGAGCTCGGCCTGAAAGTCGCGATCGCGGCTCAGGTGCGCGTGCGCGGCCTCCAGTTCATCGAGCGCCGGCATGAGCGTCTCGGGCACGTACCGGCCACCGAATCGTCCGAACCGCCCGGACTCGGTAGTGCGCGGGGACGACGCCATGCTCACGCCTCCGACTGCGTGGGGTGCGATATCCGCTCGGCCGGCCTACGCCCGGGGCCGAACGCCGCGATGGTAGGCCATCTTCATCGCCGCGCGCGCCCGCTCGAGGGTATCCTCGGCGACGCCCCGGGCGCGGCGGCTTCCTTCCATAATGATCTCATCGATGTAGTCAGGCCTCGCGGCCAATCGCTGCCGGCGTTCGCGAATCGGCTCGAGGAATGCGTTGAGGGCAGTCGCGAGGCGCTTCTTGACCTCGATATCCCCGACGCGGCCGGCCCGATATCGCTCTTTCAGTTCATTGACCTCGGCCTGGTCGAGGTTGAACGCGTCGTGATAGACGAACACCGGATTCCCCTCGACCGTGCCCGGGTCGGTCGGGTGGATACGCTTGGGATCGGTATACATGCGCATCACGCGCTGCGTGACCGTCTCGGCATCGTCAGAGAGATAGATCACGTTCCCCAGCGACTTACTCATCTTCGCCTTGCCGTCGGTCCCCGGGAGCGTGCCCACCTCGCCGATGAGCGTGTCGGGTTCGGGAAACACCGGCGCGAACTGGTCGTTGAACCGCCGCGCGATCTCGCGCGTGAGCTCCAGGTGCGAGGACTGGTCCTTGCCCACGGGCACGATCTCACCGCGCACCGACAGGATATCCGCGGCCTGCAGCACCGGATAGTTCAGCAGCCCGGCCGAGGGCTGCGAGATATGCAGATCGCGCATCTGTTCTTTCAGCGTTGGCACGCGCTGGAGCCGCGGCACGGTCACGAGCATCGAGAAGATCAACTGCAGCTCAGGGATCTGCGGCACCGCCGATTGGAGGAAGATCGTCGAGCGCTCGGGATCGATCCCCACGCTGAGGTAATCGAGCACGATGTCCCTGATGTTCTGCTCGATCTCCTCCAGGTGCTCCAGCCGCGTCGTCAGAATATGATAGTCGGCCAGCAGGAAGAAGCAGTCGTACTCGTCCTGCAGCCTCACGCGGTTGGCGAGCGTGCCGACGTAGTGTCCGAGGTGAAGTTTGCCGGTCGGACGATCCCCCGTCAGCAGCCGTCCTTTCTTCATCGAAGCGCTCCTTTCGCCTGTTCCGCGGCCAGCCGCAATCGTCGCAGGTGCGCCGAGGGATCGGAACTGGCCATCAACGACGTCCCCACGAGGACGGCATCGATGCCGGCGTGGCAGACCCGCGTGACGTCATCGGGAGTGTCAATGCCGCTCTCGCTGATGACCACCACGCCCTGGGGGATGCGCGGCCGCAGGCGCGCCGTCGTTCCCAGATCGACGGCGAGTGTCCGCAAGTCGCGGTTGTTGATGCCGACCACGCGCGCGCCCGCCGCCAGAACCTCCTCGACCTGGGCTTCGGTATGCACTTCAAACACCGCAGCCATACCCATCCGGCCGGCGAGATTGCCCAGTGCGGCCAGCTCTCCCGCGGGCACCGTTCCGGCAATCAATAAGACCGCATCGGCGCGGAGCACCCGCGCTTCGTAGATCTGATAAGGATCCACGATAAAGTCCTTGCGCAACACCGGAAGCCCGACCGCCGCTCGTACGGCAGTCAGATCGCCGTCCCTACCGCGGAAGAACCGCCGGTCTGTGAGCACCGAGACGGCCGCGGCGCCGGCCTCTTCGTACGTTCGGGCGATCGCGGCCGGATCGGCGTCCAGACGGATGCTCCCGTGCGCGGGGGAGGACCGCTTCACCTCCGCGATGATACGCACCGGTGGACCGGTGATCGCGGCGGTGAAATCACGGGCGGGCGGCGCACTGGCCGCCAGCGTCTGCAGGTCGGCCAGAGGCATCGAGGCCTGGCTGGCCGCCACCTCCCTGCGCTTGTGAGCAATGATCTCGTCGAGCACCGTCATCGCTATGCCGCCCGGGTCTGCACCCGCAGTGCCTCCAGCTTCTCGTACGCCGCGCCGGAATCGATCGACCGGGCGGCAAGCGCGATGCCTCCCGCCAGGTCCTCCGCCAGTTCCGCGGTGACCAGCGCCGCGCCGGCGTTCAGCGCGACGATGTCGCGCGCCGGCCCCCGCTCCCCGCGCAGCACCGCGACCGTGACCTCGGCATTCTGCTGCGGGGTGCCGCCGGCGAGGGCCTCCGGCGCCGGAGAAGTGACCTTGAGCGACGACGGGTCCACAACGCTCACCGCCACCCGGCCGTCCCGCAGTTCGGCGACCTGCGTGGGCCCCAGCGTCGACACCTCGTCCATGCCGTCGCCGTGGACGACCATCGCCCGCCGCACGCCCAGCTCACCCAGCACCTCCGCCATGATCCGCACCAGCGCGGGATCGTACGTCCCGACCAGCAGGCTCGAAGCCCCGGCGGGGTTGACCAGCGGGCCTAGGATGTTGAACACCGTCCGAATGCCGATCTCCTTCCTGGGCCCGGCCGCGTGCTTCATCGCCGAGTGGTAGATCGGGGCGAACAGGAACCCGATCCCGATGTCCTCGATGCAGCGCTGAACGGTCTCGGGCGCAACCTG
>JBQTJP010000075.1:0-1501 GCA_052386995.1 Armatimonadota bacterium | reverse complement strand
ACGCGCAACCGGGCATCGAGGTTCGACAGCGGCTCATCCAGCAGGAGCAGCGCCGGCTCCACGACCACCGCGCGGGCCAGCGCCACGCGCTGCTGCTGCCCGCCGGAGAGCTGCGAGGGCAGCCGGCGTCCCAAACCTTCAAGGCCGACCAGGCGCAGCGCGTCGGTGACCTGGCGCTCGATCTCGCCGCGCCGGAGGCGGCGCTCGACCAACCCAAACGCCACATTCTCAAACACCGGCATATGCGGCCAGAGCGCATAATTCTGAAACACCATCCCGATGTTGCGATGCCACGGCGGAGTTCGCGTCACCGAGCGTCCATCGAAGAGGATCTCGCCGGCGTCCGGGTCGAGCAGCCCCGCGATCATCCGCAGCGTCGTCGTCTTCCCGCAGCCGCTGGGCCCGAGGAACGTAAAGAACTCCCCCCGTCTGATGGTGAGCGACAGATGATGCACGGCAACGGTGTCGCGGAAGCGTTTGTGCAGCCCCTGGACCTGAACCTCAATGGGCTGGGCGCGCCCGCCCGTCGCCGTCATCACAGGGTGAAGGCCATCCGGTTCCTGCCGGTGAGCCTGTTGGCCAGATATGTGCCCAGCGCCACGAGCACGATGGCCACGACGCCTAAGGCCGCCGCCGCGCCCCGGCCGAGCGGACTCTGCGCGTACACGTAGATGCCATACGACAGCGGACTCTGCTCGATGCGGCTGACCAGGATAATGGTCGCGCTGAACTCGACCGCCGCGGTGACGAACACGAGGATGCCGCCCGCGATCACGCCGCTTAGGATCAGCGGCAGGACGACCCGGCGGAACGCGCGCACGCGTGGAGCGCCCGCGATTGCCGCGGCCTCTTCGAGCGAGCTGTGGACCTGATGCAGCGCGGCGTGGCTGGCCCGTAGCGCGTAGGGCAGCCGCCGCGTCATGTATGCGAGCGCAAAGATCACCCAGGTCGCGGCAAGCGGCGTGTCGAGCCACGGGATAGTCACGTTGTAGAATACCCGCAGAAAGCCGATCCCGATGACGACGCCTGGGAGGGCGATCGGCATCATCGCGATCGTATCGAGCAGGCCCTTCCCGGGCACTTTCCCCCGTTGCAGCAGATACGCGATCGCCGCGGCCAGCACTACGCTGAGCAGTGCCGCGACCAGGCTGTAGGCCAGCGTGTTGATGACGAAGCGCGGCGCGCGCAGGAAGATCTCCGCGTAGTTGTTGAGCGTGTAGACGCTGGGCAGGTAACTGAGGCTCCAGACTTTGCTGAACGAGAGCACAACGACGCCGAGATGGGGCGCGAGGCTCACGCCGATGACGACGGCACACAGGCCCAGGGCCGCGGCGAGGCGCCAGCCGGCAAGCGACCGTTCGCCTTCGAGAGGCGGGGCGCCTGTCTGGAGCGTGGCGTACTCCCGGCGCGAGACGATCCAGTTGGACAGCCACACGGCGGCGATCGACAGGATCACCATGATGACGCAGATGACGTAGCCATCGACGTCGTCCCGCCCCAC
>JBQTJP010000074.1:0-9544 GCA_052386995.1 Armatimonadota bacterium | reverse complement strand
ACTGGGAGGCTAGCGATTCGTATGTCGTGAGCCTTCAATAGGCATCCGTGAGGTGCAGAGATGGAGAAGGGGAAACGGCTTGTCACTACCGTTTGCACGGCTTGCGGGGCTGGCCTGGGGCTGGTGAGTTGCGCGGCCATGATCTTCGCCACTGTTGCGGCATTCGGATTGTCGGTCGGCGCAGGCCTCGCTCAGGTGAACGTACCGTTCAGTCGGCCTTTGCTTGTCCTCTCCCTGCTCTTGATGGTGCTTGGACTCACCCTCAAGGGGCTTGCGCCAGGGATCCTCACCGTCGTCGGCGGGATGCTGGTTTACTTAGGGATGTTCGAGCTACCTCCGCAAACCTCAGAGATGACGGGCATGGGATCGAATTCCGGCGGAGGCTTCGTCCTCGCTACCTTCTGGCTAGGGGTCATCTTCATCGTCGGCGCGTACGCCTTGGCCTACTGGCCGCGACGCCTCCGGCGTCGGTAGTGAGAGCTGGCTCCGGTCTCAGGGGTCACGCGAAGTTGCTATCCCGTCGCTGCCTTACGGAGATTGGCGGGCGGCAACCAGCTCACTTGGACATTACGCTTGCGGAACGACACGAGACGCCCTCCCGGCACCATTTGAAGTGCCAAGCGCCATCCCCGCTAGGCGTCCACGTTCCCACGCACTTCAACGGCAACGCCGTCCCCTTCCGGCCGCAGGGTGATCTCACCGACCAGCCTGGGCACCGCCCTAATCCTCTGAACCTCCGCTCGGCCTCCTCATGCTGGCAGAGAATGGCCCGGATGGGCAAAGAGGGTAGCAGAAGGGTAGCAAGCGGAGGAGCGGTGTCTGAAATGCAGTCCTGGAGCCGCCGACCGGAGTCGAACCGGTAACCCCCGCATTACAAGTGCGGTGCTCTGCCGGATTGAGCTACGGCGGCTCGGTTCGGTCTCGATTATAGCCGAAAATCAGTAGACCGTGTGGCGGGCGATGCGGAACTCGTGAAAGTCTTCGTTCGCCTTCAGGCCGCAGTAGAGCCAGACGAACGGCGCCAGGAGACCGCCGCTGAGGAAGATCATGCCCAGCATGATTGACGCGTGCACCCACAGCCCGACCGCCAGGTACCACACCGGCCCCAGGATCAGCGCGGGCACGTTGAGCGACAGGCGCGCGGGGAAGGGGCGGTAGTAGAGATCCTCGGGCTCAGGCTCCCGCGGCCACTCGATGCCGACGGGGGTGTCGAGCACCCGCTGCATCCACGCACGAAATCCGGCCATGCTTCTTCATTCGCGAACGCGGGCGGGCGACCCTCTCGTGCCTCGCCGCCCCGCCGCCCTCGCGCTATAATGATGGACGGCTCGGGCGGGTACCCAAGCGGCCAAAGGGGGCTGACTGTAGATCAGCTGGCGGAAGCCTTCGGAGGTTCGAATCCTTCCCCGCCCACCAGCCGCTTGCCTATCCGCCGTGTCCCGCGCGGGAGTAGCTCAATGGTAGAGCTCCAGCCTTCCAAGCTGGTGGTGCGGGTTCGATTCCCGTCTCCCGCTCCAATTCCAGTCCTGGCGCGGATTTCTGTCCCCCTCGGTCTCGAGCACATCGCTATAGGCTCGGCAAACAGCAGCTCTTCAAAGAACGGAAGAGCGTCCGGTCATGCAAAGTGAAGTAGTCATGGGAGGTGGACATGATGAGCAGGATCAACGATGAAGCCCTGTGCCCGGACTGCAAACTGCAAGTGCGGGTCACGCCTGGGTTCAGCAAGATTCAGCCACGACAGTTCCTTAGACACAACAAGCCTGGCACATTCGAGGCGTGCCCACGGAGTGGGACAGACCTGCCGAATAATACGGAGATTACCATGCGTAGGCAAAGCGGCTAATACAACGTTGATCGAAGTCGGTCAGGACGTCAGGCTCTCCTGAACTTCGGACGCGCGGCGGGTTTCGCTAATCGGAGTGGTACAATGGTAGTGGGTGAAGCGGCTGTGCTTCGACCTCTCTCTCGTTATCTGGTTCCCCTCGCAGCAAATCGAGCATAGGCTTGCCGGTCGTAGCCGGGTGGTGGGTTCACAGTTGAGGTTCGTAGGCCGTGTGCCGAGCGATTGACTTGAGGAGGAAAGAAGTGACGAAGAGGCGCTCACAGTGGGACCCGTGGTTCTCCCTCCCGAAAACGCGGAAGGTTCCGAGGCCTGAGACGCCCCGTGCAGTCGCTCTGCCTGGTGCCCCTATGTGTGCTTGCGGGTGCGGCCGACGAATTCTCCCCTTAGCGCAGCAGTATGGGAACACCTACTTCAGCCGGGCGTGTCGGGAGAAGCATTTAGGGATTGAGGGAGGGAAGCGTAAAGCCGACGGCCTTGGCCGTCCAGCCGCCTGAGGTACTGGCCCCATAGATCGAACGGCTGCTATCGGCCCGCGGCTGTGCGCGGCGCGTAGATCCCGATGAACTGGACGACCAGGCCGTCGTCCTGCACCCTAAGGTCGACGGCCAGACCCTGCGCGTCCCACCGGAGCTCGGTCTCACGTCCCGACGTGTAGAGCCCAAATGTCCTCAACACATCCAGCAGCATCTGCCCGACTTTGTGTCCGCCGGGAATCGTCGCGAACCGGTTATCGTCGGTGAGCATGAAGACGACCGTGCCCGGGGTCTCGAGGTTCAGCCGCGCCCACCGGTCGAAGACGCAGACCCCAACTCCGCGGTCAGGATTGCAGAAGCCGTGGCCCAGCTGGCCATCGTAGGCATCGACCGTGCCGTACTGAGCCATGATCTCCCGCGCCCGCTCCAGCGGCATGCCGACCGAAAACGGACCGATGGATCGACCCGGCATGATGGCCACCGCCTGGGCGACGGGTTGCGCGGGTTGCGCGGTCACGCGAGGAGACGCCATGGCAGACAGGATCACCACGGTCAGCATTCCGGCGAGCTGTCTCATTGTTCACCCCAGATGAGTCCGTCTTACCCGGTAGGTGCCCATGTCCGTGGGGCCCAAGACCGGCCAGGAGGAGTCCAACAGGGGTGGGGCGAAACGAAGGCGCGTCGCACCAGTCCCTGCCCAGAACGTTCCGCTCCGCAGAGGGGTGAGCTATGAACAAGGAGCAACTCGTCGAGAGAGTGGCCGACAAGACGGGCGCCACGAAGAAAGACGCGATGGACGTGCTCAACAGCGCGCTCGATCTGGTGACCGCTACCCTGAAGAAGGGCGACAAGGTGACGCTCGTCGGCTTCGGCACCTTCCTCGTTCGCAGGCGCAAGGCGCGTGAGGGACGCAATCCGCAGACCGGTGCGAAGATCAAGATTCCCGCCAAGCGGGTTCCCGCATTCACCGCGGGGAAGGAGCTCAAGTCGGCGGTCAGATAGTCGGGGTGACCTGTGCTGACCCGAAGCAGGTCGCCCCTGGCGGCCTGCCTGAATTTTGTGCGTACCCACCGGGGCCCGGCGAGGCCATTCCTTGGTCCGGAACGCCGGCACTCGGTCCGGACCGAGTTGCCTCATGAAAACCGATGCGCGATCAAAAAAAAGACTTGACAAGTTTCGCGTGGGAACCATCGAGGCCGAGACGAATGACTCTTGTATGGTCACTACGCACACGAGACTCGCCTGAGCCCGGTTTTCGAACGACAGGTCGACAGCGGAGAGGATCTGAACGGCTGGAGCCGCATTGGAGCGTTCGTGAGGGCCTCGAAATCGCCATGATATATATACACTATGGATACTCACATCCTTTCCTCTGTGGCTCAGCTCTCCAACGACGAACTCCTCGCGCGGGTGAGGAACCTGGCCGAGAGCGAGCGGAACGCGACGGCGTCGCTGATCGCCCACCTTGCGGAACTGGACGAGCGACGCTTGTACCTGGCCGAAGGCTGCTCGTCGCTGTTCACGTATTGCACGCAAATCCTACATCTCTCCGAGCACGCCGCCTACGGGCGCATCCAGGCTGCCCGGGCTGTCCGGAGATTCCCGGTCGTTCTTGAAAGGCTTGCGGATGGATCGGTGAACCTGAGTACGGTGTGCCTCCTCGCCCCCCACCTCACATCGGAGAACTACCGGAAAGTGCTTGATACGGCCCAGCATAAGACAAAGCGACAGGTTGAGGAACTCGTCGCGCGGTTGCGGCCCCAGCCGCCTATCCCGGCGTCTGTTCGCAAGCTGCCGGCTGCGAGCCACAACGCCGCATCGCCCCAGGCATTGCACGATGCCGGGGTCAGCCCGCACCCGAGCGGTGATGCTCCGGGCGACGCATCCCCAGAGTTGTGTTTGGCCAGCACGCCACCCGGAACACGTCCCTCGGTCGTCGCCCCGCTGGCGCCACAGCGCTACAAGGTGCAGTTCACGGCGAGCGCTGAAACGTATGAGAAGCTCCGGCTCGCGCAGGACCTCTTACGCCATCAGATCCCAGACGGGGATCCGGCGAAGATCTTCGATCGCGCGCTGACGGCGTTGTTGGAGAACCTGGCCAAGCAGAAGTTCGCCGCCACAGACCACCCGCGCGGCAGCCGCGGCACTGCTCCGGGCTCGCGTCACATCTCATCGCAGGTCAAGCGCGCGGTTTGGCTCCGCGACGGTGGTCGGTGCGCCTTTGTAAACCACAAGGGCCGCCGCTGCATTGAGCAGGGCTTTCTAGAGTTCCATCACGTCGCGCCCCACGCGGCGGGCGGCGAGCCCACGGAAGAGAACATCCAGCTTCGGTGCCGCGCGCACAATGGCTACGAGGTCGAGTTGTACTTCGGTCCGCGCAATCCGGTAGGTGTGAGGGAGGCGCGTGCGTCCTACAAGCACCTCTCCCGAGCAGCCGCGCCTGCGGACGCAGCCGGGACTCTCGGCGGCAACTCGGTCCGGACCGAGTTAAGGCAGGTGGTCCAAAATCGTGATCAAACTTATGAATCGCAGCACTAGAAAACCGCCGGGGAGGCCGTAGCGCGTGTGGGTTGATCTTCTCGCCGACGAGATTCTCAAGAGCCGTCCCGAGACCCACCATGTCGTCAATGACGCGAAGAGTCCGTCGGGCCGCATCCATTTAGGGTCGCTGCGCGGGGTCATCCTTCACGACAGCGTGAGCCGGGCGGTGCGGGATCGCGGTGTAGCGGTGGATTTCCTCTACGGCTACGACGACTATGATCCATTCGATGCCGTGCCGGTCGGGCACGAGGACCTGGCGCCGCATCTGGGCCGGCCGCTGTGCGATGTTCCGTCGCCCGACCCGTCCGCCGCGCCGAACTTCGCGCGCTACTACGCCGACGAGTTCACGCGGGTGTTCACACACCTGGGTGCGACGCCGAGGATCTACTGGGGCAGTGAGATGTACCGGTCCGGGGCCTTTGACGGCGCGATCAGGATCGCGTTGGATAAGGGCGCGGAGATCATGGAACTCGACCGGGCGATCAGCGGCAGCCGGAAGGCCGAACGGCATCCGGTCCAGGTCATCTGCGAGTCGTGCGGCAAAATCGTGACGACGGTCGTGACGGGTTGGGACGGCGAGACCGTGGCCTACGAATGCCGGCCCGACAAGGTCTCCTGGGCGACGGGGTGCGGCTACAACGGCAGACGATCGCCGTTTGGCGGCGCGAGCAAACTCTCGTATAGCACCGAGTGGGCCGCGAAGTGGCGCATCCTCGGCGTGACCGTGGAGGGCGCGGGCAAGGATCATATGACGCGCGGGGGGAGTTACGACCGCGCCGTGGCGATCGCCGAGACGATCTACGGCTATCCGCGACCGTTTGCGATCCCGTACGAGTTCTTCCTCGTCGGCGGGCGGAGGATGACCAGCAGCAAAGGCATCGGCACCCCCGCGGCCGAGTTCGCGGAGCTGCTGCGTCCCGAGCTCGCCCGGTTTGCCATTGTCCGGCCGCACTACCGGCAGGCCGTGAACTTCGATCCCGGCGGCGAAACGATGCCAGCGCTCTACGACGAGTTCGATCACGCCGCCGCGGCCTTCTATGGACGGGAGCACGATCCTGACCTCGCGCGGACATTCTATTATTCAATGCTGGGTCCACCGACGGGCGACGTCTTCCGACCCCGATTTACCCACGTCGCGCATCTGAGTCAGATTCCGTCCGCCGACGTCGCCGCGGAGGCTGCCCGCGAGAAGGGCGCGCCCTTGACCGACGCCGACCGTGCGGAGCTGGCCGCCCGGCTCGCCGATGCGCGGAAGTGGCTCCAGACGTATGCCCCTCCGGCTCACAGGTTCGAGGTGCAGGCGGCGCTTCCCGACGCGGTGCGCGGCCTTTCGGAGGCGCAGCGGCGGTTTCTCGCCGCGCTGGCCCCCCTGGTCGAGCGCGCGTCTTCGGGAGAGGCCTTGCATGCCGAAATCCATGTGCTGAAGGGAGAGCACAATCTGACGCCGAAGGCGGCGTTCAGCGCCATTTACCTGGCCTTCCTCGGCAAAGAGTCGGGACCGCAAGCCGGCTGGTTTCTGGCGGCGCTCGATCGCTCGTTCGCGGCGCAGCGCCTGCGTGATGCTGCGGCTGCGCCGGCAAGGAATGCGGAGGTGAGGAGCGACGTTCCGTCATGAGTGACGCTCCGCTCGATGTGCTGGTCCTGTCGCGTGTGACGGACCGCCACCTGGAGCAGATCCGCGCGGTTGATCCGCGCGTGCGGGTGACGGCGACGGCCGACCGCGCGCGCGCGAACGGCATGGCGAAAGATGCCGAAGTGATCGTCGGCTGGCTCATCCCCGGGAGCGTGATCGAGCGCGCCCCCAGGCTGAAGTGGATCCATGCGACCGCCGCCGGCGTCGACACGCTGCTCTTTCCGGCGGTGATGGACGGCCGGGTGAGGCTGACCAGCAGCGTGGGAATTCACACGACCGTGCTACCCGAGCACGTCATGGCGGTGGTGCTCGCCTTCGCGCGCCGCCTGCACGTCGCCGTCCGGAACCAGATGGCGCGCCGGTGGGACCGCGCGTCGACGATGGGCGAGGAGCTTGAAGGCAAGGTCCTCGGCATCCTCGGCCTGGGAGCCATTGGCCGGGCGCTCGCCCCGCGGGCGGCGGTGTTTGGAATGCGCGTGATCGGCACGAAGCGCACGCCGGAGCCCATCCCCCACGTCGAGCGTGTGTTGACGCCGGAGCACACCGACGAAGTCTTGTGCACCGCGGACTTTCTCGTCATCCTGTTGCCGCTCACGCCGCAGACGCGAGGGCTGATCGACGCCAGGGCGTTGCGCCTGATGAAGTCCAGCGCGGTGCTCATTAATGTGGGGCGCGGCCCCATTGTGCAGGAGGCCGCGTTGATGGACGCCCTGCGCGCGGGCGTGATCGCGGGAGCCGGCCTCGATGTCTTCGACCACGAGCCGCTCCCGTCAGACAGCCCCTTTTACCAGATGGAGAATGTCATCATCACCCCGCACGTGTCCGGTGCCTCGCCCACATATTTGGATCGTGCGATCCCGCTCTTCTGCGAGAACCTCCGCCGGTATCTGACCGGGGCGCCGCTGCTCAACGTGGTGGATCCGGCGCGAGGCTACTAGAGCACACCGAGGAGGTTTACTCGCTTGAAGCGCTACGGTCCGGAACAGATTCGCAATGTCGCCGTCGTCGGGCACGGCGGGACCGGCAAAACGTCCCTGGTAGAGGCCATGCTGTTTGAGGCGAAGGCGATCGACCGGCTGGGCAGGGTCGAGGACGGAACGACCACGACCGATTTTGATCCCGAAGAGGTCCGACGGAGGCACACCATCAACGCCTCGATCGCGCCGCTGGAGTGGGAGGGGGTCAAGATCAACGTTCTCGACACGCCGGGCTATCCAGACTTCATCGGAGAGATGGTCGGCGCCTTGCGCGTGTCCGACGGCGCCGTGGTGGTCGTCGATGCGGTCGCCGGGGTTCAGGTCCAGACCGAGCAGGCCTGGGCTCACACCGATGAGTACGCGCTTCCGCGACTGGTGGTCGTGAATCGGCTCGACCGGGAGAACGCGAACTTCGCCCGCGCGGTCGACGCCCTGCGCGCGCGATTTGGCAACCGGCTTGTGCCCATCCACCTGCCGATCGGGGCGGAGGGAGGCCTCCGTGGCGTCGTGGACCTGGTGGCCATGAGGGCCTCCGTGCCGTCCGATGGCCAGGAGTCGGCGCAGGACGTTCCCGCCGAGATGCGGGATGAGGCCGCCGCCGCGCATGAGCGTCTGGTCGAAGCCGCCGCCGAGAGCGAGGACGCGCTGGTAGAAAAGTATCTCGAATCCGGGGCCCTGTCCGATGAGGAACTGCGGCGGGGACTGATGGCCGGCGCGCGCTCTGGGAAGATCGTGCCCGTGCTGGCCGCGGCGTCCACGAAACGTATCGGGGTGCCGCAGGTGCTCACCGCGATCACAATGCTGCTGCCCTCGCCTGCCGACGTGGGCGCCGTCACGGGCACGCACCCCCGGAACAACGCGGAAGTCTCGGTTCAGCCGGGCGAGAAAGGTCCGCTCGCCGCCCTCGTGTTCAAGACGATGGCCGATCCCTACGTCGGCCGCCTCTCGTATTTCAGGGTCTACGGCGGAGTCCTGGCATCGGATTCTCAGGTGGTGAACGCCTCGCGCGACAAGACCGAACGCCTCGGGCAGTTGTACATCCTGCGTGGCAAACACCAGGAGCCCACGCCGCAGGTGGGACCGGGGGATATCGGCGCCGTCGCCAAACTCGCCGACACCGGAACCAGAGATACGCTGAGCAGCAAGGAAGCGCCGGTGCGCCTGCCGCCCATCGAATTCCCTCAGCCGGCGATCTCGATGGCGATCGAGCCCAAGAGCAAGGCCGATGAGGACAAAATGGGCAACGCGCTGCATCGGCTGGCCGAGGAGGATCCGACGTTTACTGTTCGCCGCGATCCCGAGTTGAAGCAGACGGTCATCTCGGGCATGGGCGAGTCGCACCTCGAGATCATGGCCGACCGGCTGCGCCGGAAGTTCGGGGTGGAGGTGACCCTGGCGCCGCCGCGGGTGCCCTTCCGCGAGACGATCAAGGGGAAGGCCAGGGCGGAAGGCCGGCACGTGAAGCAGAGCGGCGGGCGCGGGCAGTATGGGGTGTGCTCCGTTGAGGTCGAGCCGATGCCGCGGGGCAGCGGCTTTGAGTTCGTCGACAAGATCTTCGGCGGCGCGATCCCGAATCAGTTCATCGCATCTGTCGAGAAGGGCGTCCGGAAGACCCTAGAGGAAGGCGTTCTCGCTGGCTATCCGGTGGTGGACATCCGGGTCACTCTCTACGACGGGAAATACCACGACGTCGACTCCTCCGATATCGCCTTCCAGCTGGCCGGCGCGCTGGCGTTCAAGAAGGCATCCACCGATGCTGGGGTCGTGCTGCTCGAGCCCATCCTCGACATCGCCGTTTCGGTGCCCGAAGAGCAGATGGGCGACATCATCGGCGACCTCAACTCCAAGCGCGCGCGCATCGTGGGGATGGAGCCCCAGGGCAACGGCACAACGGTCGTGAGGGCGCAGGTGCCGCAGGCAGAGGTGCTTCGATACGCCTCCGATTTGCGCTCGCTGACCGGCGGCCGCGGCACGTTCACCACGTCTTTTTCGAGGTACGAGCCGGTCCCGGCGCACATTGCCGACAAAGTGGCGGCCGGGGCCCGCCGGCAGAAGCAGGAGGCCGAAGGCCAGCGGG